>JAGLKL010000293.1 GCA_023141075.1 Alphaproteobacteria bacterium | reverse complement strand
AGCAGGAGATCAAAAGGTGCGGTATCTTCTTCTTCCAGAACATTAAGGGCATCGGTTCCGTTTGTACGTGCGATAACAGTATGACCAGCTCGCTGAAGAGCAATCATTAGAAAGTTCAGCATTGATTTGTCATCTTCTGCGAGCAGTATACGTGCCATTAAAGCTCTGCCTTACTATTCTTAAGTGGAACTACTATAATAATACAAAACGACTATATTTCACCTCGGACAGTATAACATTTTTTGTAGTTTTAGCGGGATTTTTATATTGTGTAGTGCATTAACCACCGTGTTCCAATAATTGAGTTTATAAAGCTCTCAGGAATTGTTTTCCGGCTTCGTTCCAACTGTAATTATTTTGTACGTGCATGGAGCGTTCTTCTGCGCCCGGGATGTTCATGGCTTTGCGGGCGGCTGTGGCCAGATCATCATCAAGTACGCCTAAAACCGGCATGGTAATGATATCTTTTGGCCCCATAACGTTATAGGCCGCGACAGGCAGACCGCAGGCAAGGGCTTCGATCAGGACAATACCAAAAGTGTCGGTTTTTGAGGGAAAAACAAAAACATCGCTGGAACGGTAGTAATCGGCCAGTTCGCGCCCCGTCTTTTTGCCGACGAACTTGGCTTCGGAATAGCGTTTTTGCAGTTGCAAGCGTGCAGGGCCGTCTCCTACCAGAATTTTGGTGCCTTCCCACGGCATTTTGAGGAAATCCTCAAGGTTTTTTTCAATGGCGATGCGTCCGACATACAAGGCGATTGGTTTTTTGTAATTCTTTAATCTGGTTTTTTCTCCGGTGTGAAAGATAGAAAAATTAACGCCGCGAGTGAGGCGAACCATCGGCGTTTGAAATCCCCATCCCTTAAGCTGCTTTTCCAGACTGTTTGTTGCAATATATAATATGGAGGAAGTGGCATGAAAGTGCCGGACTATCCGTATGGCCATGCGGTGAACAATGTTATAAAGCGGCGGGATAAGCCATGAAAAACGCTTGGCAACATAATCAGGAAATTGTGTATGGTAGGATGTTGAAAAGGGAAGGTTGTTTTTGATGCAGTATCTGCGTCCTGCCCATCCAAGCGGGCCTTCTGTGGCAATGTGTATTTTGTTAGGCGCAAAATCTTCGATCATGCGCATAAGACGCTTATACGGGTTAATCACCAACCTGATTTCCGGGTAAAAAGGTGTTGGCATGCTTACCGCAAAATCTGCCGGGCCGATAATTTCTACGGGATGGTTCATTGCTTCGAGTTCGTCGCGTAAATGCTCATATGTTCGCACAACGCCATTGATCTGCGGGTACCAAGCATCACTGATAATCAGAACTTTGATAGACATTTTATATAATCGGCTTTACACTATCGGACGTTAACAGACCTTAGAGTCTAAACCCATAGCTTTTAT
>JAGLKL010000292.1 GCA_023141075.1 Alphaproteobacteria bacterium | reverse complement strand
CTGAGAATGCAAGGAACGGGAAAGCTGCGAGGGCAACGCCGCCCATAATGTTCGCATTTTCTGTACCTACCTCGTTGGCGACGACGCCTTTGATGCCCGGTGCAGTTTCTTCTTCCGGCTCCTCTATTGTTACACTTTTGTCAGCTTCAACCTTGGCGATTACTTCATCTGAAGCACCGGTTTCTGCGTATACTGTGGCGATATCTTCACGAGAGATTGTCCCACCCTCGAGTTGCCCCTGGACAGCGTCCATGACTACCATTTCTTCTTCGCTTGTTTCGGGGGCCGGTTCTTCAAGGCCGGATGTATCTGTATTTCCTTCTACAGCAGTTTCGCTGGAGATGGTGCCGCCGACGGCAGCAACAGCGGATAGAGCGTCCGGCGTATCATTATCTACAGCAGTTTCACCGGAAACTGTTGTTTCTGCGGCGGCAATAGTACATAAAGGTTCGGGTGTATTCCCTTGTTCAAGACGTTCTGTAATATTAGCGGTTACTATTGCTAAAGTATTGGCTTCTTTAAAAGTTAGCGTTTGTTTATCTGCGGTATCGTCTAGCGTTAACGTAAGAGCATCGTTGAGCTTCATTCTATCTTCTGAAGAAAGCTTTGGGTCAGAGTTGACTTCTACAATATAATCTACTGATTCAACAAGCTGCATTTGTTCGTTTTCATGTTGCGTGATATCGCTATCGAGATCTTCGAGTTTTTGCTTTATCTCAATCATAGACTGCAGGTCTTCTTCACTTACGGGCGTACCTTTTTCTTGTATGGATATACTTAAATCTTTTTGTTCTTCTAGGGTTTCTAATTTTTCTGCCTTAAATTCCTCTATTTTTTCTTGGTTTTTTTCCAGCTTGTTTTTTAATGCGTCTTTGACTTTTTCCATAGAACTTATGGTGTCAACAGTGTCATACTTATTTTTTATAGAATCCACGATGTCAACACCGTAATCCACATCTCCGATTGATTTGATCGTTTCACCCTGTAGTGCATCTAATTTTTCTATTGCATTATCAACTTTAGCGTTGACATAATCACTTCTGTTTTCTAAATTTTCTATTTTATTATCTAGTTCTTCATGCATATCGTCGAGTTCATCAAGCATTCTCATAGCCTGTGCAGTAGTAACAGCGAGGGCGGCTCTTGTTACTTGCTCGGTTTTTCTCTCTTCCTCTTCTTTTTGTTTTGCCTGTTTTTGTACCCCTGCTTCCATTGTGCCGGCAACACGATCTTCTCCCGCCCCGGACATGGCGATGTTATAGTCTTCTTGTTTAGCGTTCTGTTCTATATCAGAAACAAGTTCAGGTTCAGGTTCTTTGGGCGTGACATACATATCGCTTGTTCGTGCTGCATCGGCGATTTGTTGTGCCTGACGTTCCTGATCCAGTTTTAGCTGAGCATCTTCTTGT
>JAGLKL010000291.1 GCA_023141075.1 Alphaproteobacteria bacterium | reverse complement strand
TTCTGATTAAAAAACAGCGTGAGGCAAATAACGGGCATTTGATGCTTATTGAGCGTGCTCCGGGGTTTAATATTTCTCAAGTCGAGAGATATTTACGTTTTCTTTTCAAAGAAGGGGCAACAAAGACATATAACCGTGAAGGTGAAGATGTTGTCTATCGCCCACTTTTTGAAATTGTTGGTTATCAGTCAAATACGTTAAGAGAAGCGATAGTTAATAATACACTTCAAGACATTGAATTTGTCAGATACAATGGGGTAACAGATGGGCTCGATGAGTACGGCTATATTCAGGAACAAGTTACTCGTGCGAAGCTTATTGTTCAGAGAGGAATTGAAACAGACACGGAAGATTCCTTTATAGACGATGTTATGAATAGGTTTCGTCATGGGGATTTTGATGAAATGTATGTTCGCATTAAAACACAGAATAATCAGATTAAGACTACAGCGGTTGATACTGAGCGTGAAGATATTTTGTCACAATACTTTATTTGTAACGAATATATTGAAGCATTTGATGAACCGCTGGAAAATGCTTGTCTCATAATAAGGGTTGATATGGTACAAAAATTGAGGGAAGTTGCAACAAAGTATGAAGACTAATATTTTATGGGCAAGGAGCTGAAAATATTTACACCATTATTGTATCTCAAGCTTGAGAATAAGAGCTTGAGCGTACATATATGGGGTTTTCCACTTTTGCTTGCTGTATTTATCTGTGTAATTGCATTACTTTTATCAGAGAGCGTGAATGTGTATGGTGATGATGGGCTTATTCGTTCTATTAACCAACTACTTTCAATTTTGGTAGCATTCTATATTGCTTCATTGGCAGCAATTGCAACATTTAAAAACGATGTTTTGGATAGTAAATTTGCCGGTGAGCCTGTTAAGTTGACAGTTAAACGATCAGGAAAGAAAGAAACAGAGGAATTAACCAGACGAAAATTTTTGTGTTTTTTATTTGCTTATTGTGCGTTTGTGGCTATGGCCGTGTTTTGTGTAGGTGAGTTGGCAATCTTATTGAAAAATAATGTCAAAGCAGTTATTCAAAATGATCTTATATTGGAAATTTTAAAACTGGGTTTTTTGTTTTGTTATGCTTTTGCTCTTAGCAACTTACTCTCTACAACTCTTCTCGGTCTTCATTATCTCGCTGACCGTATTCATAGACCCTAATTTATTAATGCCATGGGACGCTATAAGTAATCTACAATCACAGGACGTTACAGATTGCACTGAAATGGCAAGAAGGTTTGGTGTTTCAAAACAAGCTATGTGCATTAGAGCCGGTATTCCTTATGAATCTTAAAGAAGCCCAAAAAAGACCCAAAAAACTTGATAAGTTTATCTGTAAGAGTTTCGATTTGATCTGACAGTTTCACGTCTGCAAGCGCTCTTTGACTTTTTCTTCTCCA
>JAGLKL010000290.1 GCA_023141075.1 Alphaproteobacteria bacterium | reverse complement strand
ATAATGCTGCACAAGAAGCCGCCGCAACTGCACAAAAAGTCTTTGAAGAAGGTGGCGTAGGTGATGACCTCCCTTTTATCACGGTAGATGCCGAATATCTGGAATCCGAAATCGATGTGGTAGAGATGTTGCAAGAAACGGGGCTTTGCACTTCCAAAGGAGAAGCCAAGCGCCTGATACAAGGCGGCGGCGCACGCATCAATGACGTTCCGGTTAAATCGATAGAACAAAAACTCTCATCAAGAGACCTAACTGATGAAGGCCATATTAAACTTTCTTCGGGCAAAAAACACCATGCACTGGTGAAGGTTTAGAGTTCAACCGCGTCATTGCGAGAAGCCGCGCCATAGTATTACGAAGGCGGGCGACGCGGCAATCCAATGCCATGAGAAAAATACAAGGCCATTTCACCTGAAAACCTGAAATGATAAAAGGAACGGGAAAACTACGATGAGAATATTACAAACCATGGCCGGAGATAGTGTAGGTGGAGCGGAAACCTTCTTTGTTGATTCCATCAAAGCCCTACACGAAACCGAGCACGAGCAATACGTAGTTACGCGGGATAACAACCCGCACAAAATCGCACAAATCAAAGAGCGTAATATTCCGCTCAAAACGGCTTCTTTCTCGAACCTTTTCCGCTGGCCAACCGCGCAAACAATAAAAAAAGCAATTAAAGAATTTAGCCCCGACATTGTACACCATTATATGGGTCGCGCCGGAGGTTACAGCCAACCCGGAAATCACGTCAATCTCGGCTGGTATGGCGGCTATTACAAGCCCTCACGCTTTAAGCACTGCACACACCACGCCGCAGTCACGCAAGACATTGTAGATCACATCATCGCGCAGGGCGTACCAAAAGAAAACGCCCACCTCCTGCACATCTATGCCGAGTTCAACGAAGGAAAACCCATAAACCGAGCGCAGTTTGATACGCCGGATGATGCCCCACTCCTTGTTTCGCTCTCGCGCCTGCATGTCAAAAAAGGGCTGGATGTCCTCCTCGAAGCGCTTGTAGAAGTCCCGGATGCCTACCTTTGGATCGCAGGCTCAGGGCCGATAGAACCAGACTTAAAGGAACGAATGCACGCCCTAAATCTACAAGACCGTGTGCGCTTTTTAGGCTGGAGGAACGATCAAGCCGACCTTCTGGCCACCGCCGATATTTGCGCCTTCCCTTCTCGCTATGAGCCTTTTGGCGCAGTTGTCATCGAAGCTTGGGCAACCCGCAAACCACTTGTGACCGCCAAAGCCGCAGGGCCTAAAGCCTACGTCCGACACGAAGAAAACGGCCTCATCGTTGATATCGATGATGTTGATGCTCTGGCCGTTGCCCTCAACCGCGTCATTAAAGATAAACAACTAGCCGATCATATTGTTGAAAACGGCTATAAAGCCTACCAAAACGGCTTCAC
>JAGLKL010000029.1 GCA_023141075.1 Alphaproteobacteria bacterium | reverse complement strand
ATTATTATCATCAGATTCGGGGCGCTCGTATACTACCCCACCCAATGTAGTCTTGACCCATTCAATATTGTCTTTTATAAGACCGTGACGACGGATATGGTTCAAGATAACATCTTTACCCAGATCATTTGATGCCATATCTTTTGCCACCTCATGAATAATTTCATCTATTGCGGTTTTTTTAGAGAACTCTCTTTCGTAATCATAATCTCCCTGCCCAATAGCCAGCCATTTTCCATTATCTTCGCGACTAACATAAATCTTGCCCGAGACATGATCCCCCATCATAACAAGCCCGGAATCTTCCCTTTTTTTCGCAGTTTTTCTAAAGCGCTCATAGGCAATTTCAAATTCTGGAGGCATGGAAATCTTAGCCTCGTAAACCATTTTGTTGCCACCTCCCCTTTTCCTCTCCTTATTAAATCCGAGACTAGACGCCCCGACATCGGCATCAATCACTTCCTTTTCACCCAGTTCGTGTGTCGTTACATGTTTAAGATGATGTTTCAGCTTTGTGACAGATGAGGCCAAATGCAGGGCAGCAGCTTTTTTTACACTTTTCATACTCACTAAAGGCCCTATAGTTTTCTGGTAACTCTCGCCTTCAACAGTATTGATACTCTCAATCCATTTACTCAAAGGATATTTCTTGAGAACGTAAGCGCTGTTAAGTCCGTCTTCAATCATTACAGTCGTTTTAAACCCCTGCCGTCCGGTAACTGCCTCTTTTTCAAAAGTTTCTTTCATCTTCTCCTCATAGCCGGAAACAGGTATTTGTGCATGAAATGTCAGCGTACCAGTTTTCATTTCTTGTTCATCAGCCACTTTTTTAGCCATTTTTTCTTCCTTCATTTAGTCACCCTGCGCATAAGCCAATATGGCTGCGCCGGATCAGTATACATAAAACATATTAAAAATGCATGAAAAAATAGTGACAAACGCCGGATCACACTTAATAGTAGTTTCACTTAGTGTCTAAACCCTAAGAATGACGTAAAAGAATGAGAGGGGAAATCATGAAGCAATATCTGGATCTTATGCGCCATGTTTATGAAAACGGCACAAATAAAGGTGACCGTACGGGAACAGGCACACGGTCTGTCTTTGGTTACCAGATGCGTTTTGATCTTTCCGAAGGTTTTCCCCTTGTGACCACAAAGAAGTGTCATCTACGCTCCATTATTTATGAGCTTCTATGGTTCCTCAAAGGCGAGACAAACATTAAATATCTCAAAGATAACGGCGTATCAATATGGGATGAATGGGCAGATGAAAACGGAGATTTAGGGCCTGTTTACGGTGCACAATGGCGCAGTTGGGTAGCTGCTGACGGTCACACAATAGATCAGATCACTAACGTGATAGAGCGCATTAAAACCAACCCGGATTGCCGCCGCCTGCTTGTCGTAGCCTTCAACCCCGGTCTGGTCGATCAGATGGCTTTGCCGCCCTGCCACGCCTTCTTCCAATTCTATGTTGCGAACGGCAAACTCTCATGCCAACTTTATCAACGCAGCGCCGATATTTTCCTCGGCGTGCCTTTTAACATTTCTTCCTACGCACTCCTAACCATGATGGTCGCGCAAGTTACAGGGCTTGAGCCCGGTGAGTTTGTACACAGTTTCGGTGATGCACATCTTTACTCCAACCACATCGAACAAGTCGAGCTTCAGCTTTCACGCACGCCTCATCCGCTGCCGCAAATGAGAATCAACCCGGATGTAAAAGACATCTTCAATTTCAAATTTGAAGATTTTGAGCTGGTAAACTATGTCTGTGACCCACATATCAAAGCCCCTGTTGCAGTCTAGTTATGTTATAGCTATGTCCGATAAAATGATTCGAAAAAACACAAAAACCTCTTGTTTTTTGGGCAAAAAGAGTGTTTTTTGAGGCCATGAAAAAAGATAACGTAGACATCAGAACTTCACTGATTTTTGCCATGGCGGAAAACAGATGCATTGGCAAAAACAACCAGATGCCTTGGCATATCCCCGAAGACTTAAAGCGTTTTAAGACTTTAACGATAGGACACCCAGTAATTATGGGTCGGAAAACCCTTGAGTCCATTTTGGGATACTTAAAAAAGCCCCTGCCCGGACGTGAGAGTATTATTGTCACACGCAATCCCCAGACGCTCTACCCTGATACACCGATCTTGCAAACCGGCACAATCGAACAAGCCATTGAGATGGGACGAACTATTGCAAAAGACAAGGGACTAGATGAAATCTTTATCATTGGCGGCGCACAAATATACACGCAAAGTCTAGCGTTCGCCCATCGCCTCTATATCACCAAAGTCCATCGTGAGATTGCAGGAGATGCCTTTTTCCCTACGATTTACGATGCTGATTGGGAAGAATCCGAATGTCTTTCCCGTGAAGACCACGACCCGCCCTATAGCTTTGTTACGTTAGACCGCAGACAACAAAATCTTTTGTAATCGCTCTACAATTTCTTTTACTTTTTCCGCTAACACATCCTTAGACTCTGCCAAAACAATCGGCGTTCCCTGATCTGATTTCTCGCGCATATCTTTGGAAAGCGGTATATCGCCCAAGAACTCAATTCCCAGTTTTTGTGCTTCTGCTCGAGCGCCTCCATGCCCGAAGATATGCTCTTCATGGCCGCAACTCGGACAAACATACATGCTCATATTCTCAATAATCCCCAGCACAGGAACGTTCATTCTCTCAAACATGGCTACGGCTCGCCGCGCATCAATCAGAGCAATGTCTTGCGGAGTGGAAACAATCACCGCACCGCTCAACTTTAATTTCTTAATCATAGTCAGTTGCACATCCCCCGTTCCCGGCGGCAGATCAATCACCAAAACATCCAACTTCTCACCTTCCGGCGCCCACTGTACATCGCGTGCCATCTGGTAAAACGCACTTTGCGCCATAGGCCCACGCCAAATCAGCGCTTTATCAGGATCGGCAATAAACCCTATCGACATCAAGCTAACCCCGTGACACTTAGCAGGAACCAACTTCTTATTCTCATTAAGAGGAGGCTTATAGCTCTCATCACCCATCATGAAAGGCTGTGAAGGACCGTAAATATCCGCATCCAATAGTCCCACTTTAAGACCATGTTCCTTGGCCAAAGCCACAGCAATATTTGATGCCACTGCGGATTTTCCAACCCCGCCCTTACCTGAGGCCACTGCAATAATATGATGCATAGGCATTTCTAAAAGCGGATTCTCTACTCCTCCACAAGGATTGCGCTTAGGTAGAGATTTTTGACGACTTCTTGATTTAAACATTGCTTATTTTTCACTTTGTAAGACTTGCTTTCCTATAGAAAAGAGATATTGTTATTGCACAGCTAACGTCAAGATAAAAAAGTGAGAAAAAATGTCTCAAGATGATGATTCAGGCAACAAAAGACCTAACCCATGGGGCACCGCCTCCGACAATAAAGGTGGCCGCAAACTTAGAGCGGTTCCCGGAGGGAAGAAATCCGGCGGCGGTGGAAACCGCGGTGGTGGCGGTGGACGGGGCAACGATCCGCAGGATTTTGGAGAATTGCTGAAAGACCTGCAAAACATGCTTACCGATATTCTTCCGGGAAACATGAGCGGGAAAGTTGCAGGATTGTTATTGTTAGGTGCTATCCTGACACTATGGCTAGCCAGCGGCCTTTATATCATCAATCCCGGAGAACATGGCGTTGTCCAGCGCTTTGGTGCTTGGGATCGTACACAGGACACAGAAGGACTCGGCTATCACTGGCCTAGCCCGATTGAGAAAGTAACCAAACTCAATGTCAATCAACAACGCATTATGACCATTGGATATACTGAAGGAATGCCGTATCGCCACCGTAGCGGTACTTCAATCAAACAAGCCGTACACGGCGAAAGCCTGATGCTTACTTCTGACCGCAACATAGTTGATCTGCAAATGGCCTTACAATGGGACATCAAATCGGCTGAACAATTTCTTTTCGAGATCAAGGATCAGGAAAACACGATCAAACAAGTAGCTGAAAGCGCGATTCGCGAGGTCGTCGGGCAAACCGATATGTTCCCGATCATCACCACAGGCCGCGAACAAATTCAGGCCAAGGTCAAAAATATCATCCAGACCAATCTGGATGAATACAATTCTGGCGTAAATATCAAACAGGTTCTTATCCAAAAAGCCGAAGTGCACCCGGATGTACAGCAAGCTTTTCAGGATGTGCAATCAGCACGGCAGGATGCGGAAGACACCGAAAATATTGCTCGTGCTCACCGCGAAAAAATTCTCCCCGAAGCACGTGGACGCGCCATCAAACTCGTACAAGAAGCCGAAGCCTACAAGCAATCAAAAGTCGCACAATCCACCGGGGATGCTGATCGTTTTAGTGCGATATATAATGCTTACCTTAAGGGAAAAGATGTAACCAGAGAACGCATCTATATCGAAACTATGGAAGAAGTCCTAAGCAACGCCGAAAAAATCATACTGGATAACAGCGCTTCTAGTGGCGTTGTGCCTTACCTGCCTCTGGATGAGCTAAAAAGCAATAAACGGTAACAAACGGTAATAGAAGAAAAGAAATAAGGATTTAAAGACAATGAAAATCAAACCTCTCCCTATCTTTATCGCTCTGGGCATTGGACTGATTGCTGCATCACAAAGTGTGTTTACTGTAGACGAAACGCAGCAAGCCCTAGTCCTCCAACTCGGTCAGCCGCGCGGTGAACCGAGAGGTCCGGGAATACACCTTAAACTGCCTTTCATACAGGAGGTACGCTCTTTTGATGCCCGCGTCCTGTCTATCGACCCGGAAGCCGAGCCGGTAGTTATTTCAAGCACACATATTGCAGATGTCGCAGCAAAATCTAGCAAACCCGAAGAAACTGCAACAAAAGAAGACGCGACAGACACAGATGAAGATGGCGCTCCGATAGACGCCGGCCCCAGTATTGACAATGTAAGCGGTGAACCGATTATCGTTGATACATTCGCACGCTATAAAATCACCGACCCGCTGCAATTCATGAAAACTTTGCGCACAATTCCCAATGCAAATTCCCGTATTGAGAGCATTCTTAACGGCTCCACCCGCGCCGTGCTTGGTGAGACAACTCTTGGCGAGATTCTTTCCGATGAACGCACAGAAATCATGGCTAAAATACGCGAACGGGTAAATGGGAAAATAACCAGTGACAAACTCGGAATCAAACTTATAGATGTGCGCATTGTCCGCGCCGACCTTACCGAAGAGCTACGCGCTTCTACTGTGCGCCAGATGAAATCCCAGCTTAATGAACGCGCAACAGAACGCCGCTCCAAAGGGGAGGAACGCGCCCTTGAAATTCGTTCTACAGCAGAAAAAGAACGTACTATTCTTCTGGCTGAAGCTAGTCGTGATGCAGAAATTATAAAAGGCCAAGGCGATAAGGAAGCAATCAAGATTTACGCTGATGCTTTTAACGTTGACCGCGGGTTTTATTCTTTCATCCGCTCTATGGAAGCTTACAAAAAGACCATGGCCAACCCGCAAACGCGCCTTATCCTGTCTCCTGACAGTGCTTTCTTCAAGCACTTCAAGTAGCAGTAAAACCGGAAAGACAAATATCCCGTGTCATTGCAAGCGAAGCGAAACAATCCATATATTTCCAAATGACAATGGTTGCCGCATCGGCGTAAACGTCTTCCTCACGGGTGACAGAAAAGTGACCGTAAACTTAGTAAGGAGTCTAAAAATATGCGAATCATCTATATAACCGTAGTTATGTGCATATGCGCTCTTTTCTGGATCCACAGCACGCAACAAAGTGCAGCAAAAAATAACGGCACTGCAACTCCGCCTGTCTCAACGGAATCACAAACACTTATGATCCCGGCCAGTTTTGCCGATCTTGCCGAGAAACTCTCTCCCGGCGTGGTCAACATATCTTCAACACAAAAAGCCGTCATACCACAGGACTTCCCGGAAATGCAGCAATTTCCCGAAAACTCCCCATTTGAGGATTTTTTCAAGGAATTCATGGAACGTCGTGGCGGCAGGATACCATCTTTACCGGCAGCTTCTCTCGGCTCAGGCTTCATCATTGATGCGCAAAAGGGCTATATCGTAACTAACAACCACGTTATACGCGATGCCGAAGATATCCGTGTGACCTTTGTTAATGATATCACCGTTGATGCCAAACTCATCGGAACAGACGAAAAAACGGATATTGCTATTTTGCAAATCGACAACGCCGAAGAGATGGGGCTGAAAGCTGTTACTTTCGGTGACAGCAATGCCTTGCGTGTCGGAGACTGGACTCTGGCCATTGGCAATCCGTTTGGCCTTGGCGGCAGCGTAACAGCGGGCATCGTCTCAGCCCGCGCCCGAAACATTAATTCCGGCCCGTATGATGATTACATCCAGACCGATGCCTCTATCAACCGTGGAAACTCAGGCGGGCCGCTCTTTAACTTAAAAGGTAAAGTCATCGGCATTAACACAGCCATTTACAGCACAACCGGCGGATCAGTCGGAATTGGCTTTTCCATTCCCTCGTCACTTGCAAAACCGGTCATTGACCAGATCATAAAATATGGCCGTACGCGGCGCGGCTGGCTCGGTGTACGCGTCCAGCGCGTTACTGAAGAGATCGCAGAAACACTTGGTCTTGAAAAAGCCTCCGGCGCTTTAATCGCTAGTGTAAATAATCAAGGCCCGGCCAAAGATAGCGGCCTGAAAGCCGGAGACATTATCCTCAAAATCAATGACCAGAAGATTAAAGAAATGCGCTCCCTTCCGCGTATTATCGCCGAGTATGATGTAGGCACAAAAGTTAAAATCGTTTACTGGCGTAACAATAAAAAACAGACAATGCACGTGACCATAGGCGAACTGGAAAAAGCCGAAAATGACGGGATGATAAAAACTCACACCTCATCACCACTCCAAAAACCCGGTACAGATGTAGAAATGATGGGCTTTAGCCTCAATACGCTTGATGATTCTTTGCGCAACAGATTCAGGTTACCGGCTGATACAAAAGGTGTGTTAATCAGCAACGTAACCCTTCTTTCCGAAGCAGCCCAAAAAGGCCTCCAAAAAGGCGAAGTCATCGTTGAGATAAACCAGCAACCCGTCTTTGAGGCAAAAGATGTTGTCGATATAATAGAAAAAGCCAAGGCAAACGGTCGTAAATCGGTGCTATTGCTAATCAATAACAAAACAAACATGCGCTTCGTCGCCTTACTCATTAAGTATGAAGAAAAATAACCATAGAGCTTGCTCATTGCAAACAACAGCAACCTTCTAGGGTCAAGACCTATTAATTATATCCAAATTTGCCATATATATTTTGATCGTATATACATTATGGTACATACTTAATTCATTCTTACGCTTAAAATGGGGTTTTTATGGGAAAAGATAAAGATGGAATTGTTGAGCAGCTGACTAATAAAGAACTGGAAGCTTTTGCCAAATGTGTTTCAGACAAATATTCTGATCTTACACAAAAAAAGTGGTCACTTGCTGCGATAAAGGAAACTTTAGTTGATGAAACACGTATGTCCCTGCTTCTGGATACGGAAATCCTTAAGATAGGAGACAATGAAAGCGATAGAGAAGAACTTAGGCAAATTATAACGAATGGTAACCTATCACTCCTTGTTAAAAGGCTTGGAGAAGCCAACCTGCTCCCTGATGAAGCACTTATATTTCTTCGGCACAGTGTTATTCTTGATAATGCAACTAGGAAACCTGAAGATGTGTTCCCTGCATGTGTCCTTTGATTGTGAATAAGACAGGAAATCCTGTTTGCAATGCCTTGAAGTGAAACTACTATATATCCAAATTTGCCATATATATTTTGATCGTATATACATTATGGTATACACCTAATTCGTTCTTACACTTAAAAGGGGGTTTTTATGAAAAAAGATGAAGATAAAATTGCTGAGCGGCTGACTGATAAAACACTGGTAGATCTTGCCAAACACATTTCAAACGAATATTTTGACCTTACGCAACAAGATCGGTCATCGGCTCCTGTGATAGCGGAAACTTTGGTTGAAAAAATACGTGCGTCCTGGCGTCTGATCCTTGAGAAAAGCGATGGAGAAGAAGAAAGACTTAAACAAATTACAACGGGTGATGACCTATTACCCCTTGTTGAAAGGCTTGAAAAAACCAACCGGCTCTCTGATGAAGCACTTATATATCTTCAGCACGGTGTTATTCTTGATAATGCAACTAGGAACCCTGGAGATGAAATTATTGAGCAACTGACTAAGGGAAAACTGAGAAATCTTGCCGAATATGTTTCAACCAGATATTCCGAACTTGAGCAAGAGTACTCGTCAGATATTACGATAACGAAAATTTTGGTTAATGAAATACGTAAACCCCTTCTGTGTGCGGGAGTCCTTGATAGTAGAGCTATAATGAATGATGATCTATCACCCATTATTAAAGAGCTTAGAAAAGTCGGCATGCTTCTCGAAGCTCTCGAGCAAGATGTTATTCTTAATGATGCAACTAAGAAACCTAAAGATGTGTCCCCTGATGCGCCTGAATTGTAATAAGACAGAAAATCCTGTTTGCAATACCTTGAAGTGAAACTACTATATCCAAATTTGCCATATATATTTTGATCGTATATACATTATGGTATACACCTAATTCGTTATTACACTTAAAAGAGAGTTTTTATGGGAAAAGATGAAAATGAAATTATTGAGCGGCTGACTGATAAAACACTGAGAGATCTTGCTGGACATATTTCAAACGAATATTTTGACCTTACGCAGAAACAAGACTGGTCAGATGCTGCGGTTGCGGAAGCTTTGGTTGAGAAAACACGTGATTCCCTGATTCTGTATGCGGGAATCACTGATAGTGAAACTGTAATGAATTGTGACCTATCACCTTTTATTGAAGAGCTCAGAAAAACAAGCATGCTTCCTAATTATGTGCTTCACGCTCTCAAGCAAGGTGTTGCTCTTGATTATGCAGCTAGGGGACGGGGACCTGAAGATGTGCTCCCTGATGCGCCTGAATTGTAATAAGGCAGAAAATCCTGTTTGCAATGCCTTGAAGTGAAACGACTATATCCAAATTTGCCATATATATTTTGATCGTATATACGTTATGGTATACACTTAATTCGTTCTTACACTTAAAAGGGGGGTTTTATGGGAGAAGACATTAAAGACACTGAAGATGAACTTGTTGGGCGACTAACTAATGAAAAACTGGGAGAGATCATCAAAAATATTTCAAAAATATATTCTGAACTTACTCAACAGAACTTTGAAAATACTGAAATTGAGAAAGCTTTGGTTAGTGGAACACGTATGTCCATGATTAAAGAGGCGAGTATCGTTGAAAAAGGCGATAGAGAAGAAATTAATCGAATTGCAATGAATGGTGACCTAACATTCATTGTTGAAGAGCTCAGAAAAAACAGCGCGTTTTTTGATGAAGTACTTCACGCTCTCGAGCGGGGCGTTGCTTCTGATAATGCAACTAGGGAACCTGAAAATGTGTTCCCTACATGTGTCCTTTGATTATGGATAAGGCAGGAAATCCTGTTTGCGATACCTAACAAATATGCTTATATGCTGCGCATTATGACAGAGGCACAAAAGCAAGACAACTCAGACAAACAGACTATCTACATCATCGGTGGCCCCACAGCCGGCGGGAAATCGTCACGCGCAATAGAGCTTGCCCGAAAAACAGATGGCATAATCATAAACTGCGATTCGATGCAGATTTATGACGGGCTGCATATGCTCACCGCGCAGCCCCCCGAGGAAGACCTTAAACAGGCTCCACACCGCCTTTACAGCGCCCTGCATCCGAATATTGCTTGTAGCGCAGGCAACTGGCGCGAAATGGCTGAACCTCTTATCCATGAGATTTTAGAGCAAGGCAAAACACCGATCATTGTTGGCGGCTCAGGCCTGTATATCAAAGCCCTCACTGACGGCCTGTCCCCCATTCCTGATATCTCGCAAGACGTACGTGACGCCGCCATGACCAGACAAAAAGAACTGGGCAACCCGGCATTCCACGAAGAACTCGCCAAGCGCGACTCTGTCATGGCCGCACGCTTTCACCCTTTCCATACAGCCCGCCTCGTACGTGCATGGGAAGTTCTTGAGGAAACAGGAAAAAGTTTGGCTGAATGGCAAAAGCTGACCCGTCTGGCTCCACCGAAAAACTGGCATTTTGAAATTGAAGTGATTATCCCCGAGCGCCCCCTCCTGCATCGGCGCTGTAACGACCGTTTTGTCTGGATGGTAGAAAATGGAGCTCTGGATGAAGTAGAATCATTCAGAAAGCGCGTAGAAAATGGAGAAATCCATCACAACGTGCCTTTGCTCAAAGCTTTGGGTTATCGTGAATTACTGGCTTATATTAAAGGTGAAACGAGAAAAGAAGACGCAATCGAAAAA
This sequence comes from Alphaproteobacteria bacterium, assembly GCA_023141075.1. Lineage (GTDB taxonomy): Bacteria > Pseudomonadota > Alphaproteobacteria > Micavibrionales > Micavibrionaceae > UBA1672. The sequence continues at coordinate 670 of JAGLKL010000029.1, read as the reverse complement.
GCGCAAGCTCGCACCCGCCAATATGCCAAGCAACAAATTACGTGGTTTAAAAACCAGCTTTTGAAAAAAATGTAACATGATACCAATTCGTGTTTATTTAATCTCTTTGGGATTTACTCCCCGTCCCTTGCAACATCCGTCATCGCGAGCGAAGCGTGGCGATCCAGTGCTACAAGAAAGACTCTGGATTGCTTCACCGCCGTTGGCGATTCGCAATGACAATACTATAATATCATCACCCGCGAGTAATACCGATTTGCCCTGTTTTTTGAGTAAAAAAACGAATCTTTTTCATTTTTTTCTTTCTTTTTTTTCACGAGTCGTATACATATGCGCCAACACTTCCCGCTATCTTCATAGAAAAACACCTGTACAATTATCCACATCTTGTGGATAAAAAGCGCAGCCTACACGGTCACTTAAGTTATCCACATTTCCTCTTGTGGATAAGCTAGTGCATTGAAAAATATAAGAAAATTGTTGCCAAGCCTCAAAATTCGGGGCATATTTTAATCATTCAAAGGATACATTCCTTTAAACGGCAGGGAAACCTGCCGAAGAGTAGCCAAATTTCGTGCATTACTCGTCGGCTGAAACTCCGGTTTTGCCCCGCAGTAGTGAAAGTGATCAAAGAAAGCTGCTCTAGAAGGTATACGTCTAAGAGTGTCTT
>JAGLKL010000289.1 GCA_023141075.1 Alphaproteobacteria bacterium | reverse complement strand
CCTTTATATTGATCTTCAAGAATAAAGTCGGCTTCCATAATTTATGCTACTCCCCAAGGCTTTTACTGGCTATTTCAAATATATCAGGCGCAAGATCATTAACACCCAGAATATCACGCAGGGATTGTTTCATCATTTCCTGACGGTCGGGTGTATATCTTTGCCATTCACGCATAGGGGTAAGCATACGTGCGCCGATCTGTGGATTAATGGAGTTTAGCTCTATTACAGCATCGCGCAAGAATGCATAACCTGAACCGTTTTTTGCATGGAAGCTTGAAGGATTGTTCAAGGAGAATGCCGCATAAAGAGACCGTACGCGGTTGGGGTTTTTAATATTAAAGTCTTTATGCACACGCAGATCATTAAGATGCTTAACAACTCCGGGTAGAGTGGAGATTGCCTGCAATGAAAACCATTTATCTATAACAAGCGGGAATTTTTTATAACGCTCATAAAAGTCGGCGAATACTTCTTCCCGAAGTTTGCTTTTATTATCCGTTAGCGAAGTGAGAGCCGCAACGCGATCGGTCATATTATCTGCTGCGAAATAATGTTCTTTTGCGCGTTTGGCACAGTCCGAGCTATGGGTCGCGGTTAACATCTGCAAGGACGCATTACGCAGGGTGCGTCGCGCTATTTCCTCGGAAGAGATAGAAAAGTCCCCTTTCGGGGCGTTGGCTTTATATATCTTCTCCAATGTCTTTTTATGCGTTCTTTTCAACGTAGCCAGAGCCATTTCCCGAATGCGGTGAATATTTTCCGGATCGGCGTGTTTGCGTTCCTGTATGATTAATCCCTCGCTTGGCAAGATCATAGCACGTGCAAGCAACGCTTTGTCTGAATCTTCTTTGAGTGCATCTTCTAAAGTCTCTCCGTAGCTTTCTACATAGGCAGGCAAAAGCTCCGGTGTTTTTTCTTCTTCCAGTTCATAGTTATCGAGCATTGAACACATGGATTTGCAGGCAAGATACTGGCCTGCGCTCCAGCGGTTAAAGCCGTCATATTTCTCATTTTGCATAAGAAAGGTGAAATCTTTTTCATCCAAATTCGTGTTAAGCTTTACCGGAGCTGAAAAGCTGCGCAATACTGATGGAACAGGGCGCGTAGGGATGTTATCAAAACTAAAGTTTTGTTTTTCCTTATTTAAGACAAGTATTTGCGTACCGATTAAATCCTCACCTTCCGGGCTAATGAGACCCAGAGCCACAGGGATAACCATTGGTTTTTTATTACGTTGTCCATGCGTATCGGGAATATGTTGAGACAAGGTTACGCTATAGCGCCTCGCTTTTTTATCGTATGAACCTTTAAAGGTGATTTCGGGTGTACCTGCTTGAGAGTACCAAAGCCTGAATTGTTCAAGGTCGATACCATTGGCATCTTCCATGGCCTTAATAAAGTCATCGCAAGTCACTGCCTGTCC
>JAGLKL010000288.1 GCA_023141075.1 Alphaproteobacteria bacterium | reverse complement strand
GTTCCGCGCTTATATTTATACTGGCTGAATTCAGCAGGTACATCAGAATATTTGGAACCACCCGTACCTGTGCCGGTTGGGTCGCCTGTTTGTGCCATAAAGCCGCTTATGACGCGGTGGAATGTGATGCCATCATAGAAGCCTTCACTGATGAGCAGTTTGATGCGCTCGACGTGTTTGGGGGCAATATCAGGCAATAGCTTGATAGCGACTGTGCCGCCGGTTGAAACTTCCATATGCAAAGTGTTGCTATCAGCCGCTTCGGCATTCGCTCCTGTCATAATAAATAAACCTCCAACGAGTGTAAGTATGAATTTTTGTAGCATGGTTTTTCCCTTAAGAGTTAAATTAGAGCTTCCATCGTTTTCGTTCGTCTGCGTTGCTTCATCACTTACGTACGTTTTGCCTGTACGCTGCGTTCTTTGCGTCTGATCGAACAAAAACGCTGTTCGCTCCGGTTCTTATGTGGTCGCATAGACGCAGACTAAAAGCAATAGTTAAATCCTTGTTTTCAGGCAGCTAATCTTTTAATGCGCGATCTATAATGGAGGCAATGTTTTTGGTGTAATCACTATAATCGAAAATAGCGTCCAGTGCGGCCTTATCCAGTTTTGATGTTACGTCTTTGTCTTTTTCCAGCATTTCACGTAACGTCACTGTTCCCTTGTTTTTCCATACTTCCATGGCGTTGCGTTGGACGATGCGATAGGCATCTTCGCGTGAGATTCCGGTTTGTGTCAAAGCCAGAAGTGTGCGCTGGGAAAAGACCAAACCACCCGTTTTTTCCAGATTTTCCATCATTGTTTCAGGGTAGATCAGCAGATTTTCAATAAGATCTGCCAGGCGGTTTAAGGCATAATCAGCCGAGATCAAGGCGTCAGGCAGAATAGTGCGCTCGACTGAGGAATGCGAAATATCACGCTCATGCCACAATGCCACGTTTTCCAATGCCGGAATGACGGCAGCGCGGATAATGCGGGCTTGTCCTGTCAAGTTTTCGCTGGCAACAGGATTGCGTTTATGCGGCATGGCTGAGGAGCCTTTTTGTTTTTCTGAGAAAAACTCTTCGGCTTCGCGTACTTCCGTGCGTTGCAAGTGGCGGATCTCGATGGCTATATTTTCAATCGAGCTGGCAACCACGCCAAGCGTGGCGAAATACATGGCGTGACGATCACGCGGAATAACCTGCGTAGCAACGTCTTCAGATTTTAGGCCGAGTTTCCCGGCGACGTAAGTTTCAATGGATGGATCAATCGTGGCGTATGTGCCCACTGCACCGGAGATGGTGATCGTGGAAACTTCCTCTCTGGCGGCAATCATACGATTTCGTGCACGCTTAAAGGCTGCGTAATGCCCGGCCAGCTTCATGCCGAATGTTGTCGGTTCGCCGTGGATACCGTGGCTGCGGCCTATGCACAGCGTGTCTTTATG
>JAGLKL010000287.1 GCA_023141075.1 Alphaproteobacteria bacterium | reverse complement strand
TTCTTAAGTGGAACTACTATAACATGACGACAAGATATATCCGTCAACTCACCTTGCCGGAAATGACCCCGGAAAAGCAGGAAACCCTTGCACAAACCAAAATATTGATGGTCGGTGCAGGTGGATTGGGTAGCGCAGCACTCCCTTATTTGGCCGGAGCGGGAATCGGCCATATCTATATAGCCGACAATGACCGGGTAAACATCTCAGACCTTCACCGTCAAATCGTCTACCGCGCAGATCAGGCCGGACAGAGCAAGGTCACTTGCGCCGGAAATTTCCTACGCTCCCTTAATCCTGAAATCAACGTTCATATCATCAATGAGCATATAAACGAAAAAAACGCGGAAAAACTTTTATCCGGGCGCAATATCGACCTCATTCTTGATGGCAGTGATAATTTTGAAACCAAAGCCCTGCTCAATAAAATCAGCATAGAAATGCAAATCCCTTTGATTACGGCCAGCGTCACCTTGTATAAAGGCCAGATCGGCTCTTTTGAAGGCTATAAGGAAGACCGGCCATGCTATCGCTGTCTTTTCCCTGAATTCCCGAAAGACGCGCAGACTTATTCGGACATAGGAATTCTTGGAACAAATACTGCGATTATCGGCATAATGCAAGCACACATAGCCCTTTGCCGATTACTGGATATAGATATAGCCCATAATCTTAAATCCCCTTTTACGCGCATTGACCTAAAAACCTTGGAGATCGAACATTTTTCCCTCGAAAAAGACCCGGAATGCCCCCATTGCTGTCAGGATAAAGATGAAAAAGAAAAGAAAAAGAATAAAGAAAAAAGCGATGCGATTGACGACAATATAGACGAGCCGACCGATCTGCTACCCGAAATAGAGACAATCACCGTTCATCATATAGAAGATGAAAAAAGCATTATCATAGATGTGCGCGACCCTGTTGAAGTGGAGATCAACCCGATAAAACACCCGCTAATCAGCCAACTTCCACACAATATTCCTCTGCCGGAATTAAGCGCCTGCCTGAATGAAATTCCAAAAGACAAACGCATTATCTTACTATGTCATAAAAACATCCGCAGCATACACGCCGCCCTATACCTTATAAGCAAAGGCTACTATAAAGTATGCGTGCTTGATCGTTTTTCTTTTTAAGAAATGAACAATCAAGCATCAACCAGTTCAGATGTTTTCACTAAAAGCACAGTGCCGAAATTCTCAACATTCTGGGCATCAACACATGCCGCAAAAGCATCCAGAGCAAGATCAACATTTGGTGCATAACGTGCAATAAACCCGGCATCGAGAGTTTCTCCGTTCTGATATGCCTGCAATACTGCCGCTCCATCATAATCACAACCGGACAAACGTAAAGTCAAGCGCTCCGGTTCTTCGCCAAAAGCAGTCCCGGGAAGAGATACAAGCCCGTAAGTCTCAAGCAGATGATTAACCA
>JAGLKL010000286.1 GCA_023141075.1 Alphaproteobacteria bacterium | reverse complement strand
GTGTGCTGAGGATTAAGAACAGAAACCTTTTCTTTTTTTTCAATCGTCTTGAAATAGTTATTGAGACTTAAATCATCGATGCGCCCGCCTTTGAGTTTAATCGTGCCCGTCACTTTGTCATTGGCAAAGCTGATGCGCGTTGCTTTTGATACTGCCTCATCGCGATCTATAATTACGGAAGCAACGCTTTCCTCTTCAGCTTGAGAAAGAGTGCTAAGCTCATGCTGTTCTTGCACAAGACGCGCTTCTTTCATCGCTTTTATCTGCGGCCCCTGAATAAAAGTGTCATACAAAAACCAGATGGCCATGGATGCTAAAGCAAAGATTATCAGATTGCGGATATCTTCCGGGTGCATCTGATCTTTTTGGTTAGGATTCATCATTAATGTTCGGCCTCGTTTTCTTGTTACTCCGGGCAGGTTTGTTTCCCGGTTTTTGCACTGAGCGTTTATACCCTAACATATCGCGCCATGTAAACTGCTTTGGCACAGGATCGTTAAAAGGATGGCTCGACCATGGATGACACCGTGATATGCGCATGATAGACAAGATCAATCCCTTAAGAGCGCCATGGCGCTTAAATGCTTCCTTTGCATAAGAAGAACATGTTGGATAATATCGGCAATTACTTCCTAATAAAGGAGAGAGCACGTAGCTATATGCTTTAATCAGAAGACGGAAAAATCGTGTCATTACATTTATTTACTGTGTTATGGGATTAGGGTTATTAAATCGCCATTCGCACTCTTTTACGAAGTACCCTTGGGTAAAAATAGCCCAAAATACTTAGCAGGAATACCCTTAAATTTCCTCATGTGCTTCTTGGCATGATTATGAGGTTCCTTGTTTACTGCTTTTGGTGCAAATGGTTGCTTTTGTACTCCTTTTGGTATATTCTTAAGGGAAAAGGAAAGAATTATGGCCACAACAATTAAACTGCCTGATGACATTGTTAACGAAGCAAAACGTTATGGCGCTGTATACAGTCGGTCAACTCCCAAGCAGATCGAATATTGGGTAAATATTGGCAAAATCGCTGAAGAAAACCCAGATTTACCCTACAGCTTTATTAAGGAAATTCTGCTAGCGAAAGCAGAACTCGAAGATAGTCAGGTTACTACTTATGAATTTGGCGAGAAGTCATGAATATAGTCCAAACAACTACGTTTAGCAGAACTGTTAAAAAACTACATAAAAACCAAAAAGAGAATTTGGACAAAGCTGTTAAGGCCATCGTCGATAATCCTGACATCGGTGATCCAAAAGTTGGTAATTTATCCGGTATCTCTGTTTACAAATTCAGGATGACAAAACAGTTAACACTTTTGGCATATACATATAAAGAACAGACTATAACTCTCATATTGCTTGCCTTAGGAACTCACGAGAATTTTTATCGTGAATTATAGTAGTTCTACTTAAGAATAATACATTTTGCTT
>JAGLKL010000285.1 GCA_023141075.1 Alphaproteobacteria bacterium | reverse complement strand
AAAGGGGTAAATAACACCAAAAACATAGTAAGATCAAAGCCTTATAAGAAATCGAGCCACCCAAACCTCTGTTCTATGAAAATATCACAAGATGTCCGGGATTATGTTGCGGAGAAGGGTGATGGAGAGGCGGATGAGAAGGCGGGTTAGTTATCTGAATATCTTTGTGTTATATTAACTTATATGGTACTATAGCGATATCTTGGTATAACTACATAAACTTGGTATATTTGACAGATGGATGAAGTTAGAAACCCTTTTGTTCCCGGTGCAGGCTCTGCCCCCCCTGAATTAGCAGGTCGGGATAAAATTATTCATGAATCAGATATTGCTTTGCAAAGAGTGTTACTGGGCAAACACAGTAGATCGCAAATAATGCTTGGCCTACGGGGTACAGGTAAAACTGTTTTACTGAATAAAATAGAGCGTCTTGCAGAAAGTTATGGCTATGTAACTTCTTTCATAGAAGCTCCTGACGATAAATCGTTTGCAGAGCTTATATATCCTAGAATTTTTCAAGTTTTAAGAAAGTTATCCTTAGTTGAAAATGCAAAAGAGCAAGTACACAAGGCTTGGCGTGCTTTGCGAAGTTTTGCCAGTGTATTTAAAGTTTCAATGGGAGATCTTTCTATATCTGTAGATCCGGAAGCAGGAACCGCAGATAGTGGTATATTGGAATACGATGTTGTCGATCTTTTTATTCGTATAGGAGAGGTTGCACAAGCAGCAGGGACTGGTTGGGCTCTTTTTATCGATGAGGTTCAGTATTTAAAAGAAAAAGAATTATCTGCCCTTATCGTAGCAATTCACAGAGTAAATCAAAAGAATCTTCCAATCATTTTCTTTGGTGCCGGTTTGCCGCAGGTTGCTGCTTTATCAGGAAATGCCAAATCTTATGCTGAGAGGCTTTTTAATTATCCGACTGTTGGGGCGCTCGACAGAAAGGCTGCAATAGCTGCTATTAGTGAGCCTATTCTTGAAGAAGAAGAGGAAATTTCTAATCAGGCACTGGATAAAATATTTTCTGAAACAGAAGGATATCCTTATTTCCTACAAGAATGGGGTTTTCAATCTTGGAATGCTGCAAACTCTTCTCCTATTAATATTGATGATGTTGAAAAAGCGGGGCCAGCTGCTTTGAGACGATTAGATGAAGGTTTTTTTAGAGTTCGGTTTGATAGATTAACACCAAAAGAACGAGAGTATGTTCTTGCAATGGCAAAGCTGGGAACAGGGTCGTACAGATCTTCTGAGGTTGCAGATGTCTTAGAAGAAAAACCTCAGAGTTTAGCGCCCTGTAGAGCGAATATAATTCATAAAGGAATGATTTACAGTCAATCATACGGGGATATTGATTTCACAGTTCCTATGTTTGATGATTATTTAAGGCGCGTATTCCCAGAATATTTTGCGTAATTATTACACCATCCCGCAACTTCGTGTAGCACTCTCCGTATAG
>JAGLKL010000284.1 GCA_023141075.1 Alphaproteobacteria bacterium | reverse complement strand
TGATCTAAGAAGTGGCTCATCTTACTGCACTCCCCGTCATAGCTTCCCTTCCGACACGGTTATGCTATGATAAAAACCGCAGAAAGCTGCGGTGTGCAGGGGTCATAGCTTCCCTTCCGACACGGTTATGCTATGATCAGACAAAAGGTGATAAGAATAACAAGCCTGTCATAGCTTCCCTTCCGACACGGTTATGCTATGATGACAGAGCAGAAGAAACACGCGAAAGAACAGTCATAGCTTCCCTTCCGACACGGTTATGCTATGATTGTTAAAATATATTTGTTTCATAGTGATTTGTCATAGCTTCCCTTCCGACACGGTTATGCTATGATACCAAAGAGAGGCAAGCCGCAGGAATCGCGGTCATAGCTTCCCTTCCGACACGGTTATGCTATGATAGATGTGTCACTAAGGTATTGATATAGTTAAGATAAAGGCCGGATAGCTTAAAACAAAACAAGCTGTTCGGCCTTTGTTTGTTCATTATTTTTCTTTGTTCCAACAAGAATCTTCATCCGTTCATATTGTTTATCGGTAATCTGTATGACACGCACACTGCCTTTTTCAGGAATAGTTGAATATAGTCTTTGCATATGTTTATCAACGCGATCTTTACCATTACAGATTCGTGCATATACAGAGAATTGTATCATCATATATCCATCTTTGAGAAGAAAATTACGAAACCGCGTAGCAGTGCGTCGCTCTGGCTTGGTCTTGGTGGGAAGATCAAAGAATACGAATAACCACATGAACCTGTCCTTTGTCGTTTTCATCATGTTTTGCCTTCAACTTTAAATTCAGGCAGCATAAGCAAGGCCGTACTTTTTCCTTCCACTGCATTTACCAACGAAGCTGCAATTTTATCGCAGGCATTGGCAATCGTATGGATTTGTCCATCAATAATGCATGTTACGTTGCCAATATTTGCAAGAATTTGCCGTGTCGTAAGAGAAAGTTTGTTTTCATCAGAGATAAAATCACCAGCTTGTTTCATGGAAAACACCACATCATCAACAAATGGGCGAAAGACCTCCATAATATCATCAGTAAGATTAAACGCGTTTAGCTGATTGCAATGATGAATGCCAAATGTGGGGAGTAGCCCATATGCTACTTGTGATCTGGCTACAAAAGCCCGAACGATAGCATAGCCATAATTTAATGCCGCGTTTTCAGAATCGTTGCTTCCTCGCCTAAAATCTTTTCCCATGAGGCGCGGCCAGTAATCACGTGCAGCCTGAGCTTCAATATTTTGAGGATCACCAGAACACACACGTCCAGCCAAAGCATAAAGACGCTTTGCCTGTTCCTTTCCATGCACATTTGCAAGACATGCTGCTTGATTTAAGATTTTTATTTTTATAACACGTTGCCATAAACGTTTTTTCAAGCTGTCTGTCCATGAATTTTGGATATGAGCCACACGACTTTGCCGAGAATGGGGCTGAAATGGTAACAAAACACCATTAGGCAT
>JAGLKL010000283.1 GCA_023141075.1 Alphaproteobacteria bacterium | reverse complement strand
ATTACCGAGGAGATTTATTCCAAGTTTTACAAAAAAGGTAAGGAAGATCGTTTAATCACGGGCGCGTGGCCGATTTATTCGGATGATTACTCAGATGAAGCTGCGAAGGAGGAACTTGGCTGGCTACAGGATGTGATCGGTGAGATCCGTTCTTTGCGTGCAGATATGAACGTTCCAGCCGGTGCTCATATTGCTGTGTTGGTGAAAGATGCCAATAAAACAACGCAAGAGCGTATCTCTGTTTATAGCGAGGTTATGTGTAAAATGGCACGGCTCGAGAAAGTTACTCTGAGCGATGATATTCCCTCCGGTGCTGTGCAAACGATTATTGGAGAGGCCACGGTTATCTTGCCGATTGCCGATATTATCGATCTAACAGCAGAACGTGCACGGCTGTCGAAGGTGATTGATAAACTCGATGCTGACATTAAGAAAATCGATATCAAGCTGGATAATGAGAAATTTGTACAAAACGCTCCTGAAGAAGTGATTGAGAAGCAGCGCTCCCGCAAAGAAGATGCACTGACCAAGCGCGAGAAGCTTGCAAGTGCCTTGAAGCAGCTTGAGAGCGCAGCTTAAAGACTAGTAGTGTAGTCAAAACAAAACGCCCTCATGTCACATGATAGGGCGTTTGATATAGTAGTTTCACTTAAGAAGAAAAAGCGTGGTTACTTGTCTTCTGTTTTTGCTTCTTTTTTATCTTCGTCTTCGGCTGTACCACCAAGGCCAAAGTTGCCGTAACGGTTTTGGAATTTATCAAGCTGACCTTTTTCAACAACACGGCCTTTACCACCTTGCCAAGCAGGATGAGTCAATGGGTCAACGTCCAAACGAAGTACTTCGCCTTCTTTTCCTTTGGTTGAACGTGTTTTGTATTCTTTTCCGTCAGTCATCACGACTGTGATCTCATGATAATCTGGATGTATATCGGCTTTCATAATTCTTATCTTATCTTTTTCTATTCTTATAAACAGATTCACTCTTGAATGAAGCGCATTTTTAGCGTTACTTAGCGCTAAATGCAAGTATTTTTTATAAAGAGTGATCGATGAACTGGTGGCTGCCCGATAATTTTGAGAAAAAACGTCTGATGCTGGAAAAACGCGCAGAAGTTATAAAAGCCCTGCGGCGCTTTTTTGAGGCTCGGGATTTCACCGAAGTTCACACACCGGCTTTGCAAATATGCCCGGTTATGGATGCGCATATTCATGCGTTTAAGACGACGCTTTATGGTATTGGGCAAAGTTCGGCTCAGGAAATGTATCTTCATACAAGCCCTGAATTTGATATGAAGAAGTTGTTAGCTACAAGGATAGAGCGAATTTATCAGATGTGCCCTGTTTATCGGAACAGAGAAGAGTCTTCTTTGCACGCACCTGAATTTATGCTTTTAGAATGGTATCGATCCGGCACGGATTATCACGCGCTTATGGAGGATTGTGAAACGCTCTTGAGTGAGATAGCGCAGGCGGTTGATATTA
>JAGLKL010000282.1 GCA_023141075.1 Alphaproteobacteria bacterium | reverse complement strand
TCAAGCAAAATGCATTATTCTTAAGTGAAACTACTACAAACCGCTTCCCTTTATAGCCCCACATCTAACACCTGATTTTTGTTATGTCAAGATGTAGTACATTATATCAAAAGCAAAAGAGTACATTTTGCTTTGCTTAACTGGCGAATCTAAAGACGATTTTTCACCTGTCCGAGCAACTGGATTTGTGCACGCTTATCAGTCATGCTGGGAATCGTGGATAAATCAAAATTATAAGCTTCACGCGCTTCTTTAAGCTCTTCGCCCGCCCGCTCACCTTTAAGGAAATAAAAACGTAGCGCCGGGTTAGCCACGATCCATGGTCGGCAGTAATCCAGCAATTTTAGCAGCGGCGCTAATGCCCGTGCACTGATATAATCGGGAGTAAATTCTCCCATGATATCTTCGATTCTTCTAGTATGCACGCTCGCATTCCTTACACCGGCCTCGCGGATAACCGTGCGCATGAACTGTCCTTTGCGCTCACCAGATTCGACCAGATGAACATCCAGCTCCGGGCGCATCATGGCAATAACCAGCCCCGGAAAACCACCGCCACATCCCAAATCAACATAAACCCTCTTGTCATCATCTTCCGGGATTAACCGCGAGAGTTGTGCGCTATCGGCAAAATGACGGTGCCAAGCATCAGCTAAAGTCTTATTGCCTACAAGATTTATTGTTTTTTGCCATTTAATCAATAGGTTGTGGTGAATTTTTAAACTTTCAAACACCACGTCTGACAGGGCAAATTCTTGCTGAATATTGTCTTGAGTGTATTGGATCATACGGATATTTATACATCCCCTTTTACCACAAAGCCATAAAGTAACATCACACCCCTAGGATCACGCCAACCTTTTATTCGGTTTCTTCACATACCGAAGAAGAGCCACAACCGCTGCCGGGGTTACACCGGGAATACGCGCAGCCTCGCCTAATGTTACCGGATTCACCTGCTCCAGCTTTTGCCGAATTTCATTAGACAAGCTCCCTACTTTCGCAAAGTCCAAACCCTTGGGCAACACAAGCTGCTCATCCTTACGGAAGGCTTCGATATCGGCCTCATGACGATCCATATATCCTGCATAGAGCGAGTCGATCTCCATTTGTTCGCGGATTTCCGGCTCTACTTTTTCCAGCCCGGGCCAGTAGGCACATAAATCCTCCCACGTAATATTGGGATAAGACAACAAATCGGAAGCACTGCGCCACACACCGTCCTGATTAACTTTGATCCCGGCAGCAACAAGCTTATTTGGAGTCTCCCGCAAGGACTGCACAAGCGCCCGGGCTTTTGCCAGCTTTTCGGCTTTGACCCGCCAGAATGATTCACGTTCTTTTCCAACACAACCAATCTCTATGCCTTTATCAGTCAGGCGCTGATCGGCATTATCCGCTCTAAGACGTAAACGGTATTCCGCACGCGATGTAAACATCCGGTAAGGCTCAGGCGCTCCTTTGGTAATCAAATCATCGATCATCACCCC
>JAGLKL010000281.1 GCA_023141075.1 Alphaproteobacteria bacterium | reverse complement strand
CGGTCAACACAATTATAACAAGCGTTCAGCTCACCGTCTTCGTACCATTTAATGGAGACGGGGCTGTTGAAATCGGTATTTTTAATTTTTGTCGGTTTTTTGAACCAGTCGATGCGTTCAGCTTGCTTAGCCCAGAATTTGTCCGGGTCTTCGATAGATTCTTTGTACATCTCTTTATATAACTTTTGCGAGACATGAGCGTTTCTAAGTATTTCCTCAGATGGTCTGAAATAATCAAGCATAACGGCGGTATCCTCACTTTAAGTTATTGGTTTTTGGCATCTTTTAGGTAGTGTAGTCACGTGTCCTATCATACGCTACGGGGGTGCACGAAAACGAAGGGTGCACGAAAATGATGGTTTTGGCTATACGCAGTGCACAATAGAAATGGTTTATAGCGGTTTTTAAAGGGAGAATTATAACTGCGTTTCGTGCTTAAGTGGCCGATTTAGAATGTTTTTTAGGGCATCGTTAATGGATGATTCTCCGCTTACACAAGCGTGGATATTGTTACATATCGGCATGTCTACACCATGTTTCTTCGCAAGTGCAGCACAAGTCTTTGCAGTATGAACGCCTTCCGAAACGGAATTTCTGCTTTTTAAAATATCAGAAAGAGGGATTCCTTGACCAAGGGCAAGTCCCAATGAGAAGTTTCGGGATTGTTCCGATGAACAGGTGAGCATTATATCACCTACGCCGCATTGGCCAAGAAAGGTTTCCGGTCTCGCTCCCATGGCAATCCCTAAGCGGGTAACTTCGGCTAAACCCCTTGTGACAAGGGATGCGCGGGCGCTTTCGCCCATTTCTAAACCCTTGACGATGCCGCAAGCTATGGCGATCACGTTTTTTATGGCTCCGGCCACTTGTGCGCCGATAATGTCGGTCGTGACGTAAGGGCGAAAATATTTGCTAGCAACTATGTTTTGTAGGGTTACGACAAGGTCTTGATCGATACTGGCCAATGTTGTGGCGGCGGGTTTTCCTTTTGCAATTTCTTTTGCAAAGTTGGGGCCGCTTAATATTGCTATTTTTGTGTGAGGGAGAACTTCTTCAACGACTTCACTCATCAAAAGCAGGCTGTCTTGCTCGATGCCTTTGGAGCAGAGAATAAGAACATGCTCGGGGCGGATGTGGGGTTTCATCTGTTCAAGGACGGAGCGCATGGCCTGCGCCGGGGTGACCATCAAGATGATGTCGTTTTTCAAGGCTTTGTGTAAATCTGTTGTGGCAGTGATGTTTTTGTGCAGAGATATACCCGGCAGTCGCCCGGTGTTTTCGTGGCGAGTGTTTATTTCCTCAGCCGATTCGGTGCGCCGCGCCCAAATGGTTATATCCAGCCCTTTCACGGCCATGATTTGTGCCAGAGCTGTTCCCCATGAGCCTGTGCCGATAACGCTGATGTTTGTGGTAATCATCTATTATAGTAGTTCCACTTAAAAATAATACATTTTGCTTGATTAATTTTCTTGATTATCTTCGCATAATTTTATCACCGTAGCTA
>JAGLKL010000280.1 GCA_023141075.1 Alphaproteobacteria bacterium | reverse complement strand
TACTTGATTCTCAAAAAAAATTCATCGGCGCAATTCTGTATTATTCTTAAGTGAAACCACTATAGAGGCTTGTACACAATGAGAAGAAAAACGGCAAGAGATTAGTGCAAAAAAACAATATTAATCAAGCATAATCCGGTCACCTATTGAAATGCCCTGTCGCTTTGCTTCTCCTCCGCAAATTTCAAGAACGTGCTGAACTTCTCCTTCAGAACTTATACGCTCCAGAGAATTCGGCTCAGCATTGTAATGAATATTGTGAATAACACCATCTTCACGAATAAAGATGATATCGAGGGGTGTCCATGTATTTTTCATCCAGAACGTCCGCTCTTTTACATCATCGAATAAAAACAGCATTCCGGTTCCGGGCATAATCACATTCCGAAACATTAATCCCATTCGCTTTTGGTCTTCCGTGTGCGCAAGCTCCACCCTGAAAATAAGAGTTTTTTTCTCAGAAGTCAGGATTTTAATGTCGGAAGTTTGTAGCTTCTGGAGAGGAACCTGCTGATGTGTATCACTTGTTTTGATAGGTGGAGGAATTTTTATAACGTCATTATTTTCGTTATTTGCATCGGTTTGTGCCAAAGCGTCATATGAGAAAACATTGAAACACGAGTTTCCGCAGTAACTTATAATTCCTAAAGCGGCAACCAATAACGCACCACCAAGAATCTTCCATTTTCTTAGTGTGCTCATCTCAACCTCCTATAATCTCATTCGTTAAGCGAGTTTTTCAGCTCATTTATCAACGACTCATATGTAATAAGTCCCATATACTTGCCATCCTCATCAATAACGCAAAGCGGCTCACAATACGCAACCAGACGCCCGACGACTTCCCATATCGGTTCCTCCGGCAAAACTTTAACGGGATTGCGTTCTACTACCTCTGCCACGCTAAGTGGTAAAAGTCCTCTAAGACGTTTGGCAACCCCGGGCATTGCTTTTATTTTTATGTCAATTTGTATGCCGCTGCTAGTCGTTATAGGTACGGGTATCAAGTTCTTTAACAAAATACCCATTGAGAAAAGCCCTAAAAAAGCGCCTTCATCATCAACAACAGATGCCGTAGTAATTTTACTTTTTTTGAGGGCTTTGAGAGCCTTCTCTATTGTATCTTTAGGCGATAACGTAACACCTTTTTTTTCAACTGCCGAACAACAAGTCATTAAGCCCCACTATTGATATATAATATAGACAAATAATAAAACTCAAGAGAGCAAACATACTACCGATTCTTATTCTTCGAATGATAATCGACGTTCAAACGCCACGCAGGCTACGCGCTAATGCGCGGGTTGCAGTCGCAACCTTCTCAATTCATATCCATCAAATGAATACGAATTGGTATTAACTAGAGCCGCCTCCTATTATCCCCATTATTGATAATGTTTCCAGTGAAAAAACAAAGCTTACGCTTTTGGGAATAATTTTTTACGCTTAGCCCGGCCAAATCATTACGTAGATTTTATTCCGGCCTGATGCATCTGTGCATAAAGTCCATCTAAAGCAAGTAATGAG
>JAGLKL010000028.1 GCA_023141075.1 Alphaproteobacteria bacterium | reverse complement strand
CCTGAATAATTAAAAATCCTAAATATATAAAAACCAAGCATTATACAAAAATCATTGTTATGTTACTTTGTGTTCAGTATTCCGTACATAGCATGGTTTAACAGGAAGATTGTGATGGTTAATCAAAATGACAAAGGACTGGAGCTAGGGTATTTAGATGGCCTAACCTTCCATGATGAACATTTTGTTTATAAGGATTGCGATTATCCTTATGAAGATATTCTCAGCATCAAATACACTGCCACGACTATTAAAAAAAGTGTGAACTTTGTTCCCACCGGCACAATCTATGAAACATATCTGTGTTTACACCTAGCAGATAGCTTACGCCTTACAATAGATCAAGAAAGCTCTTTTCTCAGTATAAAACAGAAAGATAAAGCAGAAGCCATAATGCGGGCTTCTTCTATTTTTCATGAAATAACGTTTACACACCGTATACAGAGATACGAAAAACAATTGGATGAAAAAGGTTTTGTTTCATGGGGCAATTACCAGTTTGGCAAAAACGGCGATTTGTTCAAAAAGAACGAATTACTGTTCAATCTGAAAAGCGACGATGTACGCAAAACCTTAGACATATTTTCTTTTGAGACAGGCAAAAATCCAGCCAATTTCAAGGAATCCATAGTTAAGGCATGGAAAGGCAATGAGGTCATCGACATTTCTACGGATAAAGATTGCTTTCTCTATTTTATGAAGAATTATTTTGGATATACGTGGAAAAACGAAACGGTCAAAGAAAAGAAAAATCCCCGACAGCATGAGTTGTATGAGGCTATTCTTATTCTGGGCGCAAAGGTTTGTAAGGCCGATGGCAGGGTTGATACTAAAGAAATCCAGACTTTTAAAACCTATTTTGGCATTGATGAAAATTCTTTCCCTAGATCAGCCAAAATATTCACCAATGCAACCGCTTCGGCCAAAGGAATAAAAGAGTCCGCACAAAAAGTTTACACGCTCTTTGGAGGGGAAAAAGAGCCGTTAGAACATATTATTATTGGTCTTATACAGATAGCAGCTGCGGACGGCATAATAACCAGTGATGAAAGGAAGGTTATTGAAAGCGTATGTCGTGTTTTCAAATTTCCCGTTAATGAAATTGAGCGTTTATTTTTAATTTTCGAAAATATCCGTCAAAAAAGTAAAGGGGCTTCTCATAACCGTTTTTCTGCCAGTACGCGTATTGAGTATTTAAAAATTATAGGTTTGAATTCCAAAGCATCATATGATGAAGTGAAAATGGCTTACAAGGAGTTGGTGAGGAAACATCATCCCGACTTACTAATTGCACAGGGAGTTCCAATTGAGAGGATCAAAGATTCAGAAGAAATGTTAAAAGCTATTAATGTCGCTTATAACTGGCTATCTAAAAATGCCAATGAGAAGAAAAAAGCCGCAGCTTAAAAATCTGCTGCCTTTATATGGCTCGTTCTTAAGTTACCGTAGGCCTGTAAAATCAGTTCCACAGTATAACCGGAATATCTATAACTATCATAAGTGAATTCAAATAATTCATTGGCTTTGGAATAAGCCGTATCCGGTCCAAAATAGTGTTCCGTTCCATACCATGTATCACCTGCCGCATAGCGAATTTCGTATGCTCCTAAAGGCACTTTCACTTCAAAAGGGTGCCCCCCAATAATGTAAGCTGCCAAAATCGCCTGATTGTCAACGACATTCACAACCTTTATATAATAATTATTTCCAGTTCTTGTTTTTATTTCTAGTGGCGCAACGCCGGAAACATAGTTTTTTAAAACGACTCCGTGATTGATCTGTACAGGAGGTGCAGTAAATGGTTGCATCTCTACTTTCGTTGTTTGATAGGTGTTCACGTGATTATAGGATTTACTGCCGCTATCTTCTAAATATGGCATTATAATAAAAATGAAGCCCAAAACCCGCACGAACCATAGATTTATGATAATTCCAAACAGTGATGATAAGGAAGGAAACACGATTTCCTCTGGTCACAAGCGGTTTTCAGCAATTACCGCATACAGCATTACCCTTGATTTTGGTCTCGAGTATCTTGTTTTTTGTTCCACAATCACTGCAAAGTATAATACGACTGGCCATGTTAGTATTTTCACTTAATACTTGAAGAATATCAAGCCATAAAAAAAGGCACGCAAAAACACGCCATGAATCGCGTCTTACTTTTACTGCGATATAGCGTGCCTACATATACTATGCAAACACAGTAACGCCAGACGATCCCGATGCACTGCCCGCGCTAGACGCAGTAGAAGACTGCGCCGCCGCTGAAAGTGCTGCTACGGCAACTTGTGGTGTTGAAGACGTTATATTGGCTACCGGAGTAGAGGTAACTTCCTGCACCGTCGTCACACTTATAGTTTGAATTGCTGTTTGACTTAAACTTGCAACCGGCGCTGTTCCCGCACTGCTCGTTGGAGCAAGCGTTGTTGTTACATATTGAACAGTACTTTGTTGCGGTACGCTTCCACGCGTTTGAGCTAATGTGGTTGCGATTTGAGCCAAACGGCTTTCCGTAGGGAATTGTTGCTTAACGTCACCCGTTTGTGAGTCCCTAATTTGCAAGACCGGCCTGTTAAAATTCATGTCGACTGCAATGAAGGGGCTCACGAAAGGCGCTTGTGGAGCACTTGGCGCTGCATTACTACCCGATGCGGGCAGCACTGTAGCCACGGAGGCAATGGACGCAGAATCAATCTGCCCCACCACGCCGCGTACTGTGGTCACATTTGCTACTGTAGAATTGACTGCCTCAATCATGAGCGTCACCCTAACCTTTCTAATACCAACCCCCACCCAAAATACTTTTAGGCATAAAATTGGCGCAATACCCTACTATCATGATACAGAGTTTTTTGCATAAAGTAAAGTAAACAAAGGGAAAGCTTAAGTATAGAATCCGGTGGATCATGGTGAATGCTATAAGTTTAACTCGCATATTACAACGAGTATACGAAAAACGGAGACTGAATGTCTGAGATATCTTACTACCGATTCTCATTCAATGAATACGAAATAATACGATAATCGGTTACGAGATTTTCTATCTATGCTTTTTAGGTTTGCCAGAGCCTTAGAACTAAAGTATTTTGCAGGTTTAACCCTCGCGAATTAATCGCGAATCACCCCCTCGTCTAATGCAATGGTTTTATGCTATAGTGTTTAGCGTTTTCTTCCTCCCGTCTTCTCGGGAAACCAGATTATTATCAAAGGTGTGCGTATTGTGAATAACTTTGTTGCGACATTACAACAGCTTGGCGCAGCCCGCTTAGGGGTTATGGGTGCCATAATTCTGGGGCTATTGACGTTTTTTGTCTTTTTGTCAATGCGGATATCATCCCCGGAAATGAAGTTATTGTACACAGACTTATCCACTACCGATTCGGGTGCTGTGGCGGCAAAACTTGAAGAAACTGAAATTGAATACGAGATATCTTCGGACGGCTCACGGATTTTGGTTCCCTCCAATGAGGTCGGACGAGCGCGTATGCTCCTTGCTGCTGCCGGGCTGCCTAATGGCGGGTCTTTGGGTTATGAGATATTCGACAAACAGTCGGGATTTGGAACAACCAACTTTGTACAGAACATCAATCAGGTTCGCGCCCTAGAAGGCGAGCTTTCCAAGACAATCACCTCGCTGGACAGCGTGCGCAGTTCCCGTGTACACATTGTGTTGCCTCAACGCGAATTGTTTAGCCGAAATACACGTGATTCCTCAGCAAGCGTGTTTTTAAACATTCGAACCGGTTCAACGATTGAACACCAACAAATTGCCGCTATCCAATCTTTGGTCGCCTCAGCGGTTGCCAATCTTAAAACTAATAACGTTTCAATTATTGATAGTAATGGGAATTTGATGGCCAAAGGCGGCGAAGAAGAAGAGAGCATCCTTTCTTTAAAAACTGAGGATCTACGCCGAAATTTTGAAGCACGCATGCAGCGCAACATTGAAGAACAAATCAGTCGCATCGTCGGATATGGCAAGGTTACAGCCATTGTTAATGCGCAGATGAATTTTGATCAGGTCAGCATGAATGAAGAACTGTACAATCCGGAAGGACAAGTTTTGCGTTCCTCCCAGACTACGCAGGAAGATAGCACAGAGCGCGAATCAAGCTCCGGTGATGTCAGTATTGAGAACAACCTGCCCGGTATGGGAGGAGATTTCCTTAGCGACAGTGCTCCAAACGTACAAAGCTCGCGTGCAGAAGAAGTCACAAATTACGAGATTAGCAAAACAGTTCGCAATGTTATACGTCAGACCGGACAAGTAGAAAAACTCTCCATATCCGTGCTGGTAGATGGTCGTTACGTTGAAGATGAAGAAGGCAATAAAACTTACGAACAACGCACACAGGAAGAAATCGATCAGATTGCAGCTCTGGTACGTACGTCTGTCGGGTTTGATGAAAATCGTGGTGATGTGATGAAAATTGCGAACCTGCAATTTGCCCAGATAGCAACTGAGGAAACCATAGAAGAAGATGACCTGATCCTTGGTTTTGAAAAGGGTCAGTTACTTGACACTGCAGAAATGCTGGTGGTCGCCATTATGCTGATATTGGTTGTCATTCTTGTGCTCCAGCCTATGGTATCCAAGTTGGTAAACATAGATACTAATAACGGCAAGCCAGGCTCTTTAGACGATTTGTTGCATCATGACCTGCTTTCAGCTTCACCGGCCAATCCTGCTTTGGCTCCTCCTACAGCCGTGCATCCCATGGGGGTTGATGGCCAACCTCTTTCGATCGAGTCTAGCGATCCGCCTATTGCCGACGACGACGACGACACTTTGATCAATTTGCAGGGGATCGAGGGGAAAGTGAAAGCCTCTACAGTTAAGAGAGTTGAGGAAATTGTTGAGAGTTATCCTGCTGAAGCGGTTTCAGTTATACGCAGTTGGCTGACCGAAGAAAGTTAGAATTTAGGGTATATTTAAGGTAAGCGCATATGCACGTAAGAGACGATTACAGATCATTATCCGGCCCGGAAAAAGCAGCTGTTTTTATGTTGTCGTTGAGTGAGGATCAGACAGCACAAATATTCGGTCATATGGATGATGACGAAATTCTTGAATTATCACAAATTATCTCCGGTCTGGGGAAAATCGGCCCTTCTATTGTTGAAAAGCTTTTTGTTGAATTTACCGAACAAATCAGTTCGACCAATGCACTGGTCGGTTCGCAAGACAGTACCGAGCGCCTGTTACAAAAATCAGGACTCTCGCCGGAAAGAATCAACCTGATTATGGAGGAAATCCGCGGTCCGGCAGGGCGAACTATGTGGGAAAAACTTGGCAATGTGAACGAAGAAATTCTAGCCAACTTCCTGCAAAAGGAATATCCGCAAACCGTTGCTGTTGTACTGTCCAAAGTTGCTACAGATCACGCTGCACGCGTGCTGGCTATTTTGCCTGACGGTTTTGCACTCGAAGTCATCCACCGCATGCTGAAGATGGAAACCGTGCAAAAAGAAATTCTTGAAGAAGTTGAAAAAACTTTGCGTAAAGAATTTATGTCCAACCTTGCCAAAACACAACGCCGTGATAGTCATGAGTTGATTGCCGAAATCTTTAACAATATGGAACGCGCTATAGAAAGTCGGTTTATGGAATCATTGGAAAAATCCACGCCGGATTCTGCTGAAAAAATCCGCAGCCTGATGTTTACTTTCGAAGATATGCTTAAACTCGACACAAGTTCAATTCAAACGATCATCCGAGCTGTGGACAAAGAAAAACTACCTCTTGCACTCAAAGGTGCTTCGGATTCTCTCAAGGATATGTTCTTCTCCAATATGTCCGAGCGTGCCGGTAAGATCATGAAAGAAGATATGGCCGTGATGGGGCCTGTCCGCCTGAGAGACGTGGAAGAAGCTCAGCAATATGTCGTTACTGTAACCAAAGATCTGGAAAGCCGCGGCGAAGTCACGATCAGTGCTGGTTCTACTGAGGAAGAAATGGTCTCATAGTTTATGGCTAGGGTCTAAACCCACAGTTTTTATACAATTTCTGTGACAAAATAAAAGGAAAGAAGTAAATTTTTGCATCTGTACATTCAAACAGCTTGACCGTGACTATGGCTACGCTCTACGCTGTTTTCGCGTGCATCTCTCAAAAATTTTCTCGCGCAGAATGGATAAAAGCTGTGGGTTTAGACCCTAGTTAACAAGAAAAGTAAGGGAAACAGACATTACCATGAAGAGTCAACCATTTCTCTTTGATGCTAATATATTTGATGATGCTCTGCCCTTATCGGAAGAGGAGCGTACAAAGCTGCCCGAGTTCTCACGTGAGGAAATGGAAGCAACGCGCCGCAACGCTTTTGAAGAGGGGAAAAAGGCCGGATTTCAGGAAAGTCAGGAAAGTATAACCAATGCGATGCTTACCCTGCTGGAGAAAATCGAGAGTGATGTAAGTGTGTTGTTCTCATCTGAAGAAAAGCGCCGGAATGACTATGAACAAAACGCCACGCATCTGGCTGCACAAATATTTACCAAAACCTTCCCTGTTTATATGGAAGCACACGGCGTAGACGAGCTTCGCACAGCAGTATCCGATGCTTTATCGGCTCATATGGTTCCCGAAAAGATCCAGATTGATGTCAATGACACTGTTTTCGAGCCGTTTACAAAACTGATTAAAGAACACACTGACGTGCTGCAAAAGCAAATTACCTTTAAAGCAGATTCCTCTTTGCCTGAATATGCTTGCCGGATAAGCTGGCCGGATGGTGGACTTTTATGCGATCGTAATGCTTTAAGTGAAAAAATCTTCAATATTTTAAATCACTCTCTTGCAGAGCATGGCTTTAGCATTCATGATGGGGATAATGGCGAAAAGGATATGGTCGGCGACAACGAGCAGACTGTGGATGGTGAAACCGGATTATCAGAAGGAGATACCGGCGATGATATGTCCGCAGAAAACACACCGCAGGACATTCCTGATCAAAAAAATGCGTCAGGAGAGACAACGACATCTGGAGAATCATAGATGAGTGATGAAACTGAAAATCAAGAACCTGAAGACCAGAATCCTATAGAAGAAGGAGCCGAGGCGGAAAGTGCTGGCGACTCGGAAGATGGCAATCTTAATTATGATGAGATAGAAGAACCTGCTGAAATCCAAAACAAAGACAAACAGGAATACTCCGTAGGTGAAGCTATGGCTGGCGATGTGACAGCTATTTATGATATTCCGGTGAATGTATCGGCAGTGCTTGGTAGTTCAACCATGCAGGTGAGCCAGCTTTTGAAACTTGGACGGGGTGCTGTTGTTGAGCTTGACCGTAAAGTCGGGGAAGCTATTGATATTTATGTCAATAATCGTTTGGTCGCACGTGGCGAAGTTGTGGTTGTGGAAGACAAATTGGGTATTACCATGACTGAAATTGTGAAATCTGACCGCTCGTAAAAGCCGTTTTATTCTTTCACTCATTATTTATGCTACAGAGATGTCCTCTATTTATGACGCAATAAGTGTTGTTGTCGCAATGCAGGTGTTTACAACCCGGTTTTATTTCGTGTTTTCTCTTTTTTTGTGTTTTTTCATAGAGTAAGTTTTAAAAGATAAGTTTTCTTAACTGCATGGCTGTGTAAATCATAATTTATGTATTTGGTAAGCTCCGGTTGCGGAATGAGTGGTGCTTGCCAATACAACGGAGACGATGGAAACGATCAGAATATAGACTATGGCCTCAGACGTACAACAACAAGCTGATGCGACTTTGCCCAACGTAACTGTACCGGGCGTGCGTAATGTTATGGATCTCGTAACGCTGTTAGGGTTGATTCTTTCTTTTGCTTTGATTATCGGTGCGATTTCCATGGGACAGAGCGATGCGAATTTTGTCAACGGCCCATCGGTTATGATTGTGATCTTCGGCACTATGACAGCTAGTTGTATTCCGTATACAGGCATGGAATTGCGTCAATCTCTCAGCATCCTTTTTACATCTTTTCTTCGTCCGGTTCGCAGCTTTTCACAGCTTGCAACAAGCTTGATTGACCTAGCCGTAATTGCCCGCAAAAAAGGGCTGCTCAGTATGGCCAATTATGAGAATCAAACTAAAAATGAGCCTTTCCTTCTCTATACTCTGGGTTTAGTGACAGATGGATATAATTATGAAGATATTAGGCGTATTTTGGAGCTGGACATAGAAAAAGAAGAAGAGCGCATGAAACGTGCGGCAAGTATATTAAAACGCGCTTCTGAAGTCGCTCCGGCCATGGGGCTGATCGGGACTTTGGTTGGTTTGGTGCAAATGCTCGCAGAACTCGAAAATCCCGAGGCTATCGGCCCAGCCATGGCTTTGGCGTTGTTGACAACGTTTTATGGCGCTATTATGGGGACTGTGGTGTTATCTCCTCTGGCCGCTAAAGTCGAAAAAAATGCAGCGGATCAGGCTATGGCCAAAACCATGATCCTTAAAACGGCACTTTCCATGATTAAACAGGAAAATCCGCGTAATCTGGAAATGATAATTAACGGCCTTCTTCCCCCCTCTTTGAGAATTAATTACTTTAAGTAGTCTTTATTCCTTCGGATAGCTCTGCTATATGCATAGGGTTACGCTCTTGTGAGCTAGTGCGAAATATGGATTTTGGGGAGCTAAAAGTTAATGCGTTTAATGATAATCGGTCGTTTGGATGGACATATTTCTCAAGCCGGGAAAATAGCCCTGCAACGAGGAGCAAAAGTAATACACTGTGAAGACACCGAAGAAGCTCTCGGCGCATTGCTTAACGGCAAAGGTGCCGATCTGGCCATGATTGATGTTAAGCAGAAAATCGGTGATTTTATTACGCGCCTGAAAAAAGAACGCATCCATATGCCTGTAATCGCCTGTGGGATTGGGACGGATGCACGCTCGGCTGTTAAAGCTATTCAAGATGGTGCAAAAGAATATGTGCCCCTCCCCCCGGACGCAGAACTTATCGCCGCAGTTCTTGAAGCGGTTAGTGAAGAGAATAATACGATGATCGCCGATGATCCATCGATGGTCGCCGTACTAAATTTGGCTAATAAAGTAGCGCCTTCCGAAGCAACTGTGCTGATCACCGGAGAATCGGGAACCGGTAAAGAAGTGATGGCACGCTACATGCACAATAAGTCCAAGCGGGGCAGCGCTCCCTTTATTGCGGTTAACTGCGCGGCTATCCCGGAAAACCTGCTGGAATCAGAGCTCTTCGGCCATGAGAAAGGTGCCTTTACCGGAGCAACCGGGAGGCGCATCGGAAAATTTGAAGAAGCTCATACAGGAACATTGTTGCTTGATGAGATCAGCGAAATGCATCCACTGCTTCAGTCCAAGCTGTTACGTGTGCTGCAGGAAAAGGAAATCACCCGTATCGGAAGTAATGATGCCGTGAAAGTAGACACGCGTATTATTGCGACATCTAATCGCAATATCGAAGAGTCAGTCCAAAAAGGAGAATTCCGGGAAGATCTTTATTTCCGACTTAATGTTGTGAATATTGCTCTACCACCCTTGCGTGATCGTCCTAATGATATCGCCCGGCTAGCGCAATTTTTTGCTGATAAGTATGCGGAAAACAATGGGATCGAGCGCAAAGCTCTGTCCTCCGAAGCACTGTCAAAGCTGCAATCCTGCACATGGCGCGGGAACATCAGGGAGCTGGAAAATACCATGCACCGAGCTATATTGATGTCTGCGGAAGAAAAAATCGAGGCCGATGCGATCTTTATTCAAAGCCCAGCATTATCGAGATCGGGGACGCCCCCCCCCTCTGCGCCCGATCCTGCTAGCGTATCCAGCGCAGAGTCTCCGGTCGCGGCTGCTCCTCTAGTCCAGAATCCGGGCAGCATTGAATCCATGATTGGCCGTACAATATCCGATGTTGAACGCGATATGATCCTTAATACGCTGGGTCACTGTTTGGGAAACCGCACCCACGCCGCTAATATTCTGGGCATTTCCATCCGTACCTTGCGCAATAAATTGAACCAGTACAAACAAGATGGTCTTGATATCCCTGCTGTCGGTAGCGGTGGTTGATGAATCCCCTTTTTTATTTTTTTGCGTAGTTCAATTTAACTGTGATATACTTGAGCACAGTTTTCTTATTACATTGCGAAAAAGCCTCTTTAAGGGGTAGCGCATACTAAAAAAGGGGTGAAAAAATGGATGAGCAAAACACAATAGAAGTGTCCGAGGCCCTTTTAGATCGTATTGCACGCGGTGAAACAACGACACTTGACGGTGAGCCGATTACACGTGATCTTTTGATAGAAGATTTTGCTAGCAAAAGAGGGGAAATAGGATATAAACTATCAGAGATTCTACTCCAAAAAAGTCTGTCCGATCCAGGAATAGCCGGGTATTGCAAAGAGGTACTGGGTGTTGATGCTGAAAAAACTCTTGGAGAAGATGGCATATTAAGCCCCGAGGAAGCTATGGGCATGCTTATTAGTCAGTCTACTCACCTGGCCGTAACCGGTGCAGTCTCCCCTCCTTCTGAAGAAACTTTAATACGTTTATCAACTGAATTGAAAGGGTTTAGCAAGACGGAAATAGATGGGCTGGCGATATGTGCCCAAAACGGCTTTAAAAAGATAATACAGGCAACCGAAAAGTCTGCCATGGAATATATCCGCGAGAAACTGGAGGAGAGATTACAAGGTGAACCGGAAGAAGAACCCTCTCGTTCACCCTCGGGTAAATACATCGGAGAAGGTATTTTCGACACCACTCCACAGGATACATATATAATTCCTAATCCCGACCCGGAAATGGAAATTAACCCCCAGAACACAATAAATGGCAGCGATGGATTGATGAATGTTCGTCAGGATTTTAACACCGTTGCACCTGTGCCAGGTACTCTTATAGCTTGTGCTGCCGAGGGATTTGGCGGCGAACCTGCAACAGATCAAACTCAGGATACCCCCCCTCAAGAAAGAGCGGATTTAACTGCTGACGTTAAGATCACATAAGCATTTGTACTTAACGGCATGAGAATGTCGTGTATATTTTGAACAGAACAAATTGAACAAAATAAATAAGAGGAAAAAACAATGTCTAGGGGAAAAACTACCATCTCCCGTCCAGATTATGATTTAAGTGATCCATCTACATACACCTTTAAAAACCCTGATGAGATGATAAAACAAATTTCAAAATCCAGTCCTGAAGCG
>JAGLKL010000279.1 GCA_023141075.1 Alphaproteobacteria bacterium | reverse complement strand
GCCAAAACGTCCTGCAGCACCTCGACCCGACCTTTGGAAAGACGCAACGGACCTTGATCGATTGCTTCTTCCCTAGGTGCATAGGACAAACACACAATTTGGTTACCCACATTGATCGATACAGTATCAACGTAGTGCTTGTTCGAATCAGCCGGTTTCATATCTACTGCTGCCGGCGTATCGATTGATTTCGGCGGCGATACCATAGTCTGAGCCGCTACGGCTGCGTTTACCGGCGCCGCCGGCACTTGATCCCCATATCCTTTCTCAAGTTCCTGAGCGTCTTTCTTAATTTCAGATTTTTCCTGAACAGAGAACTCTTTACCATCAAGAGCTTTCTGGACACTCTTAGCAAATAATGTGCTTGCTTCCTCCTTGCTGGTAGCTCCCTCTGCAGCATCGTAGGCATTATTGATAACCTTTTGCATAAAGCCCTTGTCTTCACCCTTGTAAACAAGCCTCATAGCAGCTTTGAAAGCAACGCCTGACAAACCTTTATTCATGCCATCATTGGCCATTTCCTGAGCTTTTTCCACAATTTCTGCCGGTTTTGCATCATCACCCAGATCTTTATCTTTGGCAGCCTCATCATAGATCTTACCAAAGTCCTTTTTCATTTGTTTAACATGCTCAAGCGGATCGGAAAGATTTCTCTTTTCACCCCACAAACGCGCAATATCTATGCCTTTATACCCTAAAACACTGCCAAGCAGTTGACCGATTGAATTGTTGGTGAAAAAGCTCTTAATCGTGTTTTTTAGCCCGGGGAAGTATTTATCAAGCGCTTTAGAGGCAAAATCCAGCATCATGTTGTATTTGTTAACGCCTCTGGCCTGCTCATTGTCATAATGACCATTTTCCTGAAGATTGTTCATGCTGATAAAGAAAGTATTGAGCCTTTCAATACCTTTCAGCTCTTCCTTGTTCTTCTTGCCAAACTCTTCATAGACATCCATCGCCGCCATATATTTGGTCACTTCAGGCGGTTCAACCGGCTCCTCTCCTACCTCACCAGACTTTCTGTAGGCCTCCAGCTCCTTCTCATATTTGGCCAGTTCAGGCGGTTCAATCGGCTCCCTTTTTTCGTAATTCATCAGATCAGCGAGATACTGGCCACGCTCTTTCCTTTGAGCGTCCGTCGGCTTTATGCTTGGATCAAAGCCGTAAAAACCAATTTTTCCACCTTCCAGCTCCAGAGTATCGTTCAACGCATTCCGAATAGGTGCAAATTGCGGGTTAGTTAAAATCGCTTTTTTGAGACTTTCTCCAACATGCTTATCATAATACCCATTGGCATCTTTCTCTCCGTTAAGCGTTTTAAGCCCCATAATCAGCGTAGATGCAAGATTTTGGGCATTCTCACCGAACTTTTCATCATCCGCGAGTTCTTCTTTACTTAACGGCTTGACAACGCCTGATATAAAATCCTTGAAATAGCCACCACTGCCCAATCCCGGAATATCGATATTGTTAATTTTATCGCCAACGAGCAATAACATCTTTTTCACATCACCAATATCGTCCTGAATAGTTCTG
>JAGLKL010000278.1 GCA_023141075.1 Alphaproteobacteria bacterium | reverse complement strand
ATTCTTAAGTGGAACTACTATATTTATTGGAATCATGACTATGCCAAGGATGTTTAAGCGGATGAAACGCACAGGCAAAAACGAAGGCGATGCCTTGTCTTTGCGTAGTAACCTGCCGGAATGGACGGCGCTGGAGGAACATGCGCGTGCCATGCACGATGTTCACATTCGTGACTTATTCGCAAATAATAAGAAACGTTTCGAAGAATTTTCCCTGCGTTTAAACCCTTTGCTGATAGATTTTTCCAAACAACGCGCAAATAAAGAAACGCTGGAGAAACTGTGTGATTATGCACGTGCATGCGATCTTGAGGGCTGGCGCAAAAAGATGTTTGACGGAGATGTCGTAAATCATACGGAAAAACGCGCTGCTTTGCATACAGCCTTACGCGTCGGTGCAAAAGCAAAAATTATACAGGATGGTGAAGATATCGTCCCGGAAATTCAGGCCGTCTTGCAAAGAATGAATGATTTCAGCGATCAGATTCGCGATGAAGGACGCTTTACCCATATCATCAATATCGGAATAGGCGGCTCGGATCTTGGGGCGTATATGGCTTATGAAGCCTTAAAACCTTTTACAGACCGGGACATAACTGTGCATTTTGTTTCGAATATGGATTCTTCACATCTTGCTGAAATTCTGCGCGAAGTGGAAGCGAAGAAAACCCTTTTTATTGTTGCTTCTAAATCTTTTACCACGCTTGATACCATGACCAACGCCAATAGTGCGAGTGGATGGTTGCGCAAAGAATTGGGTATTGACGATGTTGGCGAGCATTTCATTGCGATTTCACAGAATGTTGCACTGGCAAAAGAGTTTGGTATTAAAGAAGAAAATATCTTCCCGATCTGGAACTGGGTTGGTGGACGTTTTTCCCTGTGGTCAGCCGTCGGACTCCCGCTTTGCATAGCGCTTGGATTCGACCGGTTCGAGGCCATGCTTGACGGTGCAAGGGCTATGGATGAGCATTTCAGATATGCGGAGCTGGAGAAAAACCTGCCTGTTATGTTGGGTCTAATCGGCATGTGGAACCGAAATTTTCTAGGGCATGAGACACTGGCGGTCATTCCTTATAATCAATACCTGCACCGCTTTCCTGCCTATATGCAGCAGCTTGATATGGAATCAAACGGGAAATCAGTAGACCGGGATCAGCAGCTCATCCCTTACGCGACCGGCCCTATTATTTTCGGTGCACCGGGAACTAATGCGCAGCATTCCTTCTTCCAATTATTTCATCAAGGTACAACAATCGCTCCGTGTGAGTTTATTGCCAGCATTAAAAACCAGAGCCCTATGGGCGATCATCAGGTAAAATTACTGGCTAATATGTTTGCCCAAAGCAAAGCGCTGATGGAAGGACAGGAAAGTGACGATCCCAATAAAAAATTTGATGGGAACCGTCCAAGTACAACACTTTTGCTTGATTCGCTGACGCCCTATACTCTGGGCATGCTGATTGCACTTTATGAGCATAAAATTTTTGTTCAGGGTATTTTGTGGAATATTAACAGCTTCGATCAATGCGGGGTAGAACTTGGGAAAGTTCTGGCAAAGCAAATTATTCC
>JAGLKL010000277.1 GCA_023141075.1 Alphaproteobacteria bacterium | reverse complement strand
AGGGAACAGCGAGTTTCTGTGATTGCGCTTGCGTGTGCTCTGGTCCCGTTTATCTTCGGCATCAGCACGGTCAGCAATATTATTGCAAGTACAGGCCCAGTTGCTCTGGTGAGGGATATGCGGACCAAAGCAACCGCATATGAAGACTATTATCAGTCAGTTAGTAAGGGAACGGCCAGTGTAAAGAGCGCAGAAGCGGCTTTGGCCCCCATGGCGGAGTCATTATGCGCTCTGGCTGAAGGAGAAGGCAAGTATGGCGCAATTACAGGCTCAGCCGGAAAGCAGGCCGTTTATGCTGCCTATTTTTCTTCCTGCACATCTATGCAAAAAATGCTTGAAATAATCCGGGATACTGCGGCGCTTGAAAATGATCGCCATGATATCGCAGATGAAATTTTAAAAACGCTCCAGAGCATTCCGCAGGATGTCAGCTTGTCTGTCTTTGAAAGGCAGGCAGTTTTTCGCCTGAAAGCCCGTGAGCTGGATGCGCTGGTTTCTCGCTCAAATATAGAATCCCTGCCTGAACAGATTTCCACGCAAATGAGTGTCTTGCATGCGTCTGTTGCTGCTCTTGATACGCAAGGTGGTACGTTTGGTAAGCGTCAGTCCGGCGCTGTTGCAGGATTAAAAAACACGCTTGGTACCGTTTCGGGAATTATCGGCGAGCTGACTCAAGACGGTACAACAAAGATCGTAAGCTCTCCTAGTGATTTATTGAATCTTACTGCGGCTATACGCGCTTATGGGTCAAACTTTTTACCGCAAATATCGCTTGCAATTCTCGTGGATACACTTGGGCTGTGGTTCGCATGTCTTTTGATCGTCTCGCGTCGGACCATCGAACTGCACAGAAAATCTGTTTGATCATCACATTAACAATTATATAAGGACCAAAGCCATGAAACACTTTCTCCATTCTATCTCGCAAGTTTCCTTCGCAACAATCGGCAATGCTTTATTGATTACCATTGCCGGAGTTATGATTGTCTGCGGCATTGGACTAACGACTCTGTATCTCATCAAGTACGTCGATACAGACACGCCTGAAATAAAAACTCTGCAATGCATGGTCGGCATAGTCCACGCCGAATGTCCGCGCTATGCTCAGGAAATGGGCGATCTGAAAGCTAGGCTTAAGGCACTGGCGCAGCAAACCGCACAGGCTGAAGGTAAACTGGCCAATTTGCGGGCTATAGAAACAGCAGTAGATGAAGTGACGCTTTTTTCTATGCACACTACCCCGAACAGCAAATACAGTGTAACGGTAGGCACTGTTTATT
This sequence comes from Alphaproteobacteria bacterium, assembly GCA_023141075.1. GTDB lineage: Bacteria > Pseudomonadota > Alphaproteobacteria > Micavibrionales > Micavibrionaceae > UBA1672. The sequence continues at coordinate 322 of JAGLKL010000277.1, read as the reverse complement.
CACGACTGTTGGAACCTGATTTATCGCCGAGTTATTTCTGTTATATCTCTCTCGATGACGGTGCAGCCAGAGAAAACCGCAGCCTGTATTTCAAAAATAAGACCGAGAGGATAGATCTGGATTCGGAGACGCTACGTAAGGCCGATGTAAGCGCCGAAACACTGGCATTTGCTCGTTCTGTCTGTAAGCCGCTTATAATTGGAGCTGATCAATGAGCGGCAGGAATTCGGTGCAACCATCTTTTATGCCTCTTTTTCTGGTGACGATCTTGTTTACGGCGCTGTGCGTGAAAACATGGCCGATGCTGGAAGGTGAGATAGCT
>JAGLKL010000276.1 GCA_023141075.1 Alphaproteobacteria bacterium | reverse complement strand
CGGCCCAATCGAACGGATAGAGCTGGATCAGCATAATAATCACCGAAAAGAAACAAACACTATACGCCCACGGCGCAATTTTCTTTGCTTTTTCCTGCGGAATAAAATGCATCGACAACGCATTGATAAAAAACGGCTGGAACGTAATATGCAAATATCCTAAAAGAGTCGCAATCTGGTTCGCCGGGCTGGCACAATCATTAATGTAGATATAAGTATAAGCCTGCAAAAGCTCCATAGAAGAAAAATAACCAAGCGCAATCCATAAAGGCGAAGGTTCTTTTTTATAGGCTGCATATAGGGTTGCAACAATACCGGTACCCGCCAACACCGCTGATGCTTCAGCACTCCAACACATAAAGGCTTTTTCCTTATATAAAACGTAAAATCAGGATTGATGCCGGATGGTACACTGTATTATTTGCAAACACAAAGAGTTAAGAAGATTTGCCGATGACCACCGAAAAACCGCCTCAAATGGGCGGTGCGGTAAATTGCGTTCTTAGTCATTGCGAGCACCGCGAAGCAAATCGAGTGAAATACCTAAAAGGTATGAGCGACAATTTGTTCGCATCAAAAAAAGCGAAGCTTTGTTGGCCTGAGATCGGATCGAGCCTGTCTCGCCGTAGTCTTAACGAAGGTGGATGTTTCACTCTCGCTATAACCACCAGATTATTCAATGAAAATCTTTACATAGAAAGATCATCTTCTGAAAAAGCATCTTTTGAAAAATCATCTTCTGAAGGATCATCTTCTGAAGGATCATATCTTGGAAGATCCTTTTCTGAAGATTCTTGTTCTTTCATATAAGAATTAGCCCCACTCGCAATTGCAAAAGCTGCCGCCGGGAGCCATGCACCAGTGACCAAAGAAACACCAGTCATTCCAAGCAAAAATCCCCCAATTGCCTTGTTTTCTCCAAGAGCTTTATCGAAAACATTTTTTAATTTCATTTATCCGCCCACTTTACTTTATATAATAATAAATCTCCGAGCAGTTTTATTGCGCAGATAAAGGCAGAATACTACAAATATGTTATTATGTCATTAAAAAAGCCGCCCCTGAGGGGAAAGGCCTAAAGCAAGCCAAGCCCCAATAAAAACAAGAATATTTGACATTATAGGAATAATCTCCTATATTTATCTCATGGCTGAAGATAACGAAATGGAAAACAACATGGAAAACGAAACACCCCAACAGATCTTGAAAGAAAATCTGGATAGTTTGCACAGTGAACTTCAAGAGATTTTATCCAACGTGCACGGTGATGACGAAATCGAAAATTTGAAAAAACAGGCCAAGGTTTTGAACAAAGTTATGCTCCGCATGCTCTCTGATGCGGACGAGCAATATAGCAACATGGTTCATATCCAGTACGGGCTGGCCTTACGCGCACAAAATCAGTATCGCCAAACCGTGCAAACCATTGATACTCTGAATCGCAGGGCGGAAAAAGAGTGGCAAAAGCAACAACAACTGGACGAAGATTCTCGTAATTTCCGCGAATATGGCGAAGCAAATTTAACAAAGAATCTTGAAGATACGAGCAATAATTTTTCCGTATCTCGACAAACAAACTATACAGATTTGCCGCACAAAGAGG
>JAGLKL010000275.1 GCA_023141075.1 Alphaproteobacteria bacterium | reverse complement strand
TTCTGCCAGTGGTTTTCGTGATTTTACCCGTATTGCTGCGTCCGATCCGACAATGTGGCGCGATGTGTTCTTGAATAACAAAGACGCGGTTCTTGAGATATTACAGCGTTTTAACGAAGATTTGACGGCGTTGCAACGTGCTATACGGAAAGGAGACGGAGACTATCTTTATCGACACTTTGAAGAAACACGCTCCATCCGTAAGGCGATTATCGATGTAGGTCAGGACTAGTAAGAATTTTTCGGAAATTGGTAGAAAAGTATCGGGCCAAGGAAGAGACTGTTTTCTTGAGAGGTTATGCTTGTGTGTAGTCCGTCTTCTTTTTCTAATGTTTTAAAGACGAACGAAGCCATCATTGCAGCTTTTTGATTAACAATCTTTTGGCTGACAAGCTCCAGCAGGAAAGGGCTAAAGTCTTTAAGCAATATATCAAGATTGACGATTGGATAATCAAGAGGTGGGGGCGTAATGAGTGTGCCTGAAAGGATGGCCGTTGTTTTCCCGCTTTGTAAAATGGTTTTCTCGATGGTGAGTTTATTTTCCCAAATCCTGAAATCAGCGCGCAGAAAATCAAAAGGAAGAGGTTTTTTCCAGTTGATATGTTGCAAGGTAATTTCTCCTGTTTGCAGCGAGATCACGCTACCCGGAAAGAGCCAGCCTTCTGCGTTTATGTCCTTGATATTTAATGTACCTTCAAAGGTCTGGATTTTTTGATAGGGCTGGGATACATGTATTTTCCCCGGATATCCGCTGATATGCAAATCTCCGCTCAGGACTTCCAGAACAGATGGATCTGTCTTGATTGCCAGCAACCAGTTTTCATAAGCGCTGTTAAGCATATTTGCGTAATAAAACCAGATGGTGCTGTAGATAGCGAAAAGCGTTATTGTCAGAATAGTGAATATTGTGCCAAGAGGGTTACGTTTCATCTGTTTTTCTTGCAGGGAGTTGTACGCTTCTTCCATTAATTCATTCGACTTTTTTTCTAGGGATGCTTCGAGTTGTTTGGATGTTTCGGCGTTGCTACGTTCATCTGAAGCTTCTATTGGTGGGAGAAATTCAAACACAACACGCCCCGGTTTTTTGAGCCACGCTCCTTTTGGATAGAATACGCCTGTATTTGTTGCCATAGGAATAATGGGCAGGCCTGTGGCTTTTTGTATATGGGCGACACCTGCTCTATATGGTTTTTCATTTGTCCCGGTGCCCGGAGAAACGCGCGTGCCTTGCGGGAAAATGACAATCGGGCGTTTTTGCGCAGCGACATGTCGGGCACCTTCTTTCATAGATCTTATGGCTGTTTTTGGTGAAGAGCGGTCTATAGCAATGACACCACTTTTTTCCAGATATTTGCCCCAGAGCGGGATTTTTAAAAGCTCTTGTTTCAGGATCGTTGCCGGGTCTTTAAACAAGAGATGCAGTTTGAATGTCTCATATGCGGACTGGTGTTTGGCTGCAATGATATAGGGTGGCTCTTCGGGGAGGTTCTCTGCGCCCCGAATCTCATAACTCAGACCCAGTATGTATTTTTCCAAAAAGGTGGTGGTGTAGATGAATATATAAACTGCGCTCATCATGATTTTGCGCGGCATGAGCAACATGGGAAG
>JAGLKL010000274.1 GCA_023141075.1 Alphaproteobacteria bacterium | reverse complement strand
AACCTCTTTCCGGGCTGCTTGCACAACCGCTTGATTTGATGATGCTTACTCAAACGAGCGTGCCGGGCAAAGTCATTGATGACAAGTCCTAGGTAGTGTAACCATAATTTATGAGTGATGATAATAAAGACCTTATTAGCGTCTTAGACAGACGTGTACAGCTTTATCAGGCTCCAGGAGGATTTCGCACCTCTATGGATAGTGTAATGCTGGCGGCTGCCTGCCCTGTTCGTTCTATGCAGAGCGTACTGGATTTGGGCTGCTGCGTGGGAAGTGCGGGGTTTTGTGTTCTTTACCGCCTCAAAGACATAACGTTGCTCGGCATTGATATTCAGGCCGATCATATCGAACTGGCTGAGAAGAATGCCGCACATAATAATATGGCAGAGCTTTCATCTTTTCTGTGTGCTGATATTCGCGATTTGGAAAAACATGATATCGGTACATTTGATCATGTGATCTGCAATCCTCCCTATAAGGAAGCAGGGGCACATAAACAGTCTCCTTCACCATCCAAGGCAAAGGCTAGGGGACATATAGATGATGGCCTCTCTTTGCAAAGCTGGATTGATTGCGCGTGGAATCATATTAAAGGGCAAGGGTCGTTTACCATTATTCATGAAGCCAGACAATGCGACTCACTTATCCACGGCCTCTTTGGTGCACGCGGTGGACGACGTTTCGGCAATGTTGAGATTATTCCCATATATCCAAAAATAGGCATAGCCGCCAAACGCGTAATTATCCGCGCCTGGAAGCATAAAAAGGGAGGAAGTTATATCCTTCCGGGTATTGTGATGCACAACGAGGATGGCTCATATACACCTGAAGCAGATGCAATTCTGCGCGGCGGACAAGCTTTATGAACCTTCAAGAGGAGCGAGTTTGTGTTTAAGACGCAAAAAGCGTTTTTCGTAAAAGTGGTAACTTACGTAAGCCAGAGCAAAAGAAACGCCCCCTCCTCCAAATAATAAGATGATATGAGAAGGCCAATAGCCCAAATCAGTGTTGTAAAGCCACCGTGCCATAATCATCATGATCGGTACATGAAAAATATACAGACCGTAACTGATTTTTCCCAGTGTACGCATAGGCTTTGTAGAAAGCACACGATTTAGAGGATTTGTTGTAGGACTGAGAAACACATAGGCCAGCAAACTTACATAAATAACAGCGAAAAAGATCAGGCCATAGATAACTGAAACATCATGAGCACCCTTTACATTTCCTCCACTTTGAATAGCACCGGCAAACATCATGGCTGTGATGATTACAAAACATGCCGCTATGATATAAGGTAAAACTTTGCGCCAACGCATCAACCGAGAAGCATTTTGCACACATAATATGCTCAAGAGCGCCCCAAAGGCTAGCTCATCAACTCTTGACGGCGTAAATGTATAGGCCCATTTATAGGCCTCATAAGAACCAAAATACAGACGCAAGCCCCAAGATAACGCTATCATTGATAGGCATAACATCACTGCTGTACGCGGATTCTTTCTTTTATAAAATGATAAGAAGACAAGAGGCCAGAACAAATAAAATTGTTCCTCTACTGCTAGAGACCACGTATGATCGAGCAAAATAAACTGATCTGCATTATGATTAAACATCC
>JAGLKL010000273.1 GCA_023141075.1 Alphaproteobacteria bacterium | reverse complement strand
ACAACCGCAGAAATACCAACCCATTCCAAGGTCACTACACCACTTTCGCATGAAATATATTTTTTCATCATTTTAACTAAATTGGTCATTTTTCTTCTCCAATACCAAAAGCCCACGCGCTTTAAAAAACCTGCTCTAAGCTACTATTATTAATAATGATTAGTTAACGTATTAAACCTCTTTTTTTAAAAACACAAGCTTTTTATACGGAAACACTTTTACAGAATTACTATACTTAAAATAGCAATTGCAAAAGACAAGGTGGGTTTTGACTTTGCCTTTACTTTTTAATTTTATAATCTTGGCTTTTTACGCTTTATGATCTAATTTGAGCCATGTCATAAATATTTAAAAGTGTAATTAATAAGGTAGGTTTGTAATGATTTTTTCAAAGCACATAAAACTTAAAAAACAGGCGGTTATTGCCCTATTAGTTTTCACACTTGCGGGCTGTGGTAGCACGAACACACAAAGATCAAGTAACGTTGTTAAACCTTCTGTTTATACAAAAGCCCTTCAAGGAAGCGCATATCAAAAAGACATACAACAATATAAAGCACAATATGAGGCTGACCCTGATAATTTAAAAGCATTGCTTGGGCTTGCACGTACATATAGGAATGCAGGACAAACCAATCATGCCTTGCAGACACTTAAAAATGCAGAAGAGCACTTTGGTAATCATCCCGCCTTTTTAACAGAAATAGGCAAAGTCAATCTTGCTGCCGGTAACATTAGAGAAGGAATAAAAGCCCTTGAAAGTGCGGTTAATGGTTACCCTGAAAACTGGGAAGCTTATTCAGCGCTCGGTATTGCCTATGACTTTGAAGGACGCTTTGACAAATCCATTGACTCCTACACCAAGGCTTTAGAGATTTGTCCTGGATCTGCGTCTATCCTTAATAATATGGGCATATCAACAGGAATGACCGGTGATATTGTTATGGCAAGAAGTTTGCTGCTCAAGGCATCTTCGCTGCAACCGCAAAGTAAACGTATTAAAAAGAATTTATCTTTATTCCGCCAGCTTGAAATTAAATGCCGTAAATGCGATGCCAGTGATTACCAAAGCCTTATAAAAAGCGCTATTGTATCACAAGACTGGGCATATGGTGATTTAGCATGCACGACTGGCGCACAAGAAATTATTGAAGTCCTGAACGATAATGATTTCATAGATGTCCGCGTAGAGTTTGAATTTGATAAGGCCGAGCTTTTACCAAAAGCTATAGAAACACTAACAGCAATGGCAGAAGCCTTTAGTTCAGAGCAACTAAAGGGATACAATTTTGATCTAGAAGGTCATACGGATGCTGTCGGTACGGAAAAATATAATCAAATATTATCACAACGCCGAGCTGCTGCCGTTAAACAATACCTATCTAAAACACTTGGTATTGATGAAAGCAGACTTAATGCTGTTGGTTATGGTGAAACCCGTCTTCTTGATAAAGAACATCCCGAAAATGGAGCTAACCGTAGAGTACGAATTCTTAAGTTATAGTAGTTCGCATTAAGGGACGAGGTATCACGTCACCCACGAACTGCCACGGGGCGGATGAAGCAATCCACCTCCTCGTCACCCGCGAATCCGCAAAACGGATGAAGCAATCCAGAGTCTTTACTTG
>JAGLKL010000272.1 GCA_023141075.1 Alphaproteobacteria bacterium | reverse complement strand
GGGCTGGACGGACTGGAAAAATTCTTCGATCATATCAACCATGCTTTTCTGATAGGAGAGTCGACTAAGGAATTTTCAGCGTGGTTTGACACATACGGCATTAAACATTCACGCTGCTATACAATGGAAAACGCCGTTGGTCAGGCGCATGCTATGGCGCAGGCACATCGCGGTAAACCCGTCGGAACAGGGGTCGTATTACTTTCTCCGGCTTGCGCGTCGTTTGACCAGTACGAATCTTTTGAAAAACGCGGAGAGCATTTTTCTCAATTAGTAGATGCGCTGAAAAAGGATTAAAGTATGAGTGAAACTTACCATCCAAAAGCATTTTCCCGAATGGATCAGTCTTTTCTGGGCGCTTGGTGGTGGACAGTAGACCGTGCTTTACTCGCCGCTATATTGTCTTTGATGGTTTTTGGTGTAGCCCTCGTTGCCAGCGCTTCCCCTTCAGTGGCTGAGCGTATTGGCGTCGGAGGCTATCACTTTTTGCAAAAACACCTGATATTCCTTGTCCCCTCATTTTTTATTGTGCTGGGTGTGTCAATGTTTACGCCACGCGTGATATGGCGCATGGCCAGCGTTATATTACTGGCCTCAATAGGTATGATGTTTCTGGTGCTTTTCTTTGGTGAAGAGGCCAACGGTGCGCATCGCTGGATAGAAATTCTTGGTTATACTCTTCAGCCTAGTGAGTTCGTCAAACCGTCTTTTGCCGTTGTTGCCGCTTGGCTTATCTCCTCACATAAAGGGGAAATTTCTGCGCTTCAGGAGCCGCAAAAACAAAAGCAGACAGCGATGCTTGGTAAAAAGAATTTTCAGCCGGTATTTTACAGCTATCATGTTACTGTCGCATTATATCTATTCCTTATCACACTCTTATTGGCTCAACCTGATCTGGGAATGACGGTTGTGCTGACCTTGGTGTTTGCTGTGCAAATTTTTCTAGCTGGGCTGCGGTTTCGTTATTTGGCTATATTATTTGCTTTAGGAGCAATAGGTTTGTGCATTGCTTATTTTGCTTTTGAGCACGTTCATCTTCGGATCAATAATTTTATTCACCCGGAGGTTAGCGACAATTATCAGGTTGATAGTGGAATTAAAGCCATACAAAATGGTGGAATTCTTGGCACAGGGCCGGGGCAGGGTGTTGAAAAAAACGCAATCCCCGATGCACATACAGATTTCATCTTCCCTGTATTGGTCGAAGAAATGGGCATAATCTTCTCGCTTTTGGTTGTTGGATTGTTCTTGTTCATTATTCTGCGCGGATTTAAACGCCTAAAACAAACACAGGATATATTTTGCCTGCTTGCCGCCGGTGGCTTGCTTGCAATGTTTGGTTTTCAATCTCTTATCCATATTGGTTCAAGCCTTAGCATATTACCAACAAAAGGCATGACCTTGCCATTTTTGAGTTATGGCGGTTCATCACTTTTATCTATGGCACTAACTATGGGTATGGTGCTGGCCTTAACGCGCCAGAGAAAGCGTGGATCGATTGCGCGTTCATCAATGACCATGCGCCGTTCTCCTCCTGTTAGCGCGGCATCTCGGGAGGATTGCTCATGAGCAATTCGCCATTCATTCTTATTTCTGCAGGTGGCACAGGCGGGCATATGAGTCCGGCCAGTGCTTTGGC
>JAGLKL010000271.1 GCA_023141075.1 Alphaproteobacteria bacterium | reverse complement strand
GAATTTTTAGACTCAATTTAGTTATTTCTTAAAGGGTGCAGCACCTTTTTGATGCGTTTCTTTTTAAAGAAAATACACCAAATCACGACCGATGCCAGCCGCTACTACAAAGGGTTTTGAAGCCCAGCGAGCTGCACAGACCACCTGTGAAGCTCATTTTTGACTTTACGGGAAAGAGTTAACAGGAGCAAGTAGAATCTTATTGATAGATTTCAGTTTGGATTTACAGTCCTTATGAGCAAACTAGAGTTTTGTGTAATTGGTGGCAATGTCGCGCTGGGTCATGTCATCGCCGGGATATTTCGGCGCGGCTATGGAAAAAGCTTTGGGTGATTAAGGGCTTTGTTTTAAGGCGTTTCGTCCGAGATATATTGGCCGCTCAAAAATAATAAAAAGGCACCTCCTTTTTTATAAGAAAGTGCCTTTTTTACTTTTACACCCCGTAACTCAAAAGCATTCATCGGTAGGTGATGAACTGTTATGCGTAGCGCATATTATTATGAGACTGTTTGATATCCGGATGAATGATAGATAGCTCGTTATCAATGGCGATCATCATGTGATCGATTGCTGTATCAACAAAGCAATCATGGATATGAGGTGCCATATAAAAATGTTTTCTTAGAATTTCAACGCGTTTATAAAGTGCGTTTCTTCCGGCTTTGGGATATTTTCTGAACTTGACAGGGGAGCGTTTTGTCGGCTCGACTGCCCATAGACTCAGGATATAGTATAAATCCTGATGGCGTGCTTCCTGAAGAAAGTAGTTTGCGTTGAAGATAAGAACGCTCATGCCTCGTAAGTCGTGACGTGCGTTGATCATAGCATTGGAACGCATTTGCTCAAAAGGCGTTTTGATGTCGGTGCCTGTAAAATCCCTAGTGTAAAGTGCCATATTCATAGCTCTTATCCCATATCTATTATTTGTAGGTTTAAAGAACGCAGAAGAGAAATTTTAATTTAAAAAACGCAGAGAAAAGATACTTTAAGAAAGGCGGGTGAAACCGCTTTATAAATATGGTTTTACGCTTTAATGATAAAAAAAAAGTTAACAAGATAAAATTTGTCTCAAATTTTATTTTTTATGGCTGATGTTTTTTTGGATATAATACGTGACCACACTTACCTAAGCGCTTTTTTGGGGGAGAGTCTCTTGGTCGTTGCTGCCCAAATATGTGATTTCATGATTAATGGCGTTATGCATATAGGTTTCTAGCGAGAGAAGATGTGGGGCAGTCATGTCGCGGCGTTGTTGCAGATGTTTTAAAAGTGCGTCGGCGCGTGTAATGAGGGCTTCTTTTCCGGCGGCAGGGAAGCGTATGAACTTGCCGGGAGAGCGGCGTACCGGCTCGGTAGCCCATTGACCCATGATATAGCATATATCTTTGAGAGCCCCTTTTTGTAAAAAGGCCGAGATGCTGAAATTGATTTTGTTCAGGCCGGAAGCATCGTCTTTAGCTGTAATAATAGCCATAGCACGCGTTTTTTCTGCCGGTGTTTTGATACCGGTGTCAGGGAAATTACGGTTGTTTATGTCAATATCCATAACTCTTCACGAAGGTTTTATTGCTTTTTATTTGCTTATGTTGCCGACTATACAGCAAAATACCTATTTTATGCAAATAAGTACCTATTTTATGC
>JAGLKL010000270.1 GCA_023141075.1 Alphaproteobacteria bacterium | reverse complement strand
AAACCCCCAGCTCCTTCACCTCAAGCGCCTTAATCTCATCTCTGAGCTTAACTGCAATCTCAAACTCCAGATTACCCGCAGCTTCATGCATCTCCCGGCGCAGAGCTTCAATATGCTTATGCAGCTTCACAGGCTCATGTAAGAACTCTTGTAAAGCACTATCGTGGAGCGCATGAACTCCCCCTGCCCCAGCCTCACTTTTTTGCTCAAACACATGGTCAAAAGCCTTGGTAATATTGCGCTTGATCGTAGTCGGTGTAATCCCATGCACCTCATTAAACGCCATCTGCTTTTCCCTGCGCCGCTCCGTCTCATCAATCGCATATTGCATCGAGCCAGTAATCCGGTCAGCATACAAAATCGCCTTACCATCAACATTACGCGCAGCACGCCCGATCGTCTGCACCATCGAAGTTTTAGAGCGCAGAAATCCCTCTTTATCCGCATCCAAAATACATACACGCTTACATTCGGGAATATCCAGCCCTTCACGCAAAAGGTTAATCCCGACCAGCACATCAAACTTGCCTTCACGTAAGTCATGCATAATCTCAATGCGCTCAAGCGTGTCCACATCCGAGTGCATATAACGCACTGCTATTCCGTGCTCGTTGAAATATTCCGTCAAAGCCTCCGCCATTTTCTTGGTCAAAGTTGTCACCAATAGCCGCCCACCCTGCTTTATAACCGAGTGCGCTTCATTCATCAGATCATCCACCTGATGAGTCGTAGGCCGCACTTCCACCGGCGGATCAATCAGCCCCGTAGGTCGAACAACTTGCTCTGCCGATATACCCCCGGCCTGCTGTAGCTCCCATTCCCCCGGCGTAGCGGAAACAAAGATTGTCTGCCCGCGCAAAGCATTCCACTCATCAAACTGCAAAGGTCGGTTATCAGCCGCAGCCGGAAGCCGGAAACCAAACTCCACCAGTGTGCCCTTGCGCTTTTTATCACCGTTATACATAGCGCGGAGTTGCGGAATCATCACATGGCTTTCATCCAGAAACATCAACGCATCATCAGGCAGATATTCGATCAAGGTCGGTGGCGGTTCACCCGGCGCACGCCCAGTCAGATAGCGCGAATAATTCTCAATCCCTTTACAAGAGCCTGTCGCGCTGAGCATCTCCAGATCAAATTTAGTGCGCTGCTCTAGCCGCTGTACCTCCAGCAATTTGCCTTCGCGATTCAAATATGCAAGATGCTCTTTCAAATCCACTTTTATCTGAGTGATAGCCTGCTGCATCGTCGGCCCCGGAGTAATATAATGCGAGTTCGCAAATATACGGACACCATCCAACGCCTTGAACTTCTCACCAGTCAAAGGATCAAACTCGGTAATGCTCTCCAACTCGTCCCCAAACAAAGAAAACCGCCACGCCCTACCCTCAAAGTGCGCCGGAAATATCTCGATAACATCACCGCGCACGCGAAAACCGCCGCGCTCAAACGCCACATCATTGCGCGTGTATTGCAACTCTACCAGCTTGGCAATCAGTTCGCCGCGCTCTATCACCTGCCCCACAGTCAAAGGAAAGGCCATAGCCATATAATCTTCCTTCGAGCCGATACCATAAATGCACGACACGCTAGCCACGATAATGCAATCCCGCCTTTCGAACAAAGTCCGCGTCGCTGCATGGCGCATCCGGTCGATCTGCTC
>JAGLKL010000027.1 GCA_023141075.1 Alphaproteobacteria bacterium | reverse complement strand
TGCGAATTCCAATGCACCGGACACATACACTCGTGTTTTTCAGCAACGATATCCTTACGCGATTTTGAACGCCCTAAAATGACCGGCTTCTTAATTTATGATAAACTCTTACATGACGCTTGGGACATTCAGCTCTGGTTCTGCCGGAGCTACAGGAGAACCTTGTTGTGGTGCTGCAATAACTTCCGGTGCAAGTTTATGCGCTGCCATTTGAAGTTCTGAATTATCAGCTTTATCGGCAATCTCGCTCATCGCTTTAGCGTAGATCTGAAGTGTTTTTGTGTCACCAAAAGCATCATCTTTGCGAAGAGATTGACTTAAAAATTCCAAAGTGCGCCCATCAATATCTGATGCATCATTGTATTTTCTGCCTTTTAGATCTTCAAATTTATCACCAAAAGCATCAGATATAGCTCCTGTATACTTTGCAAGGCCTGTCTTTTCCGGCTTTGACGCAAATTCTTCTTCAATGCGTTTGTTAAGAACCTCTATTGTATCCTCACCTACTTTGCCATCAACATTATCAATTTTCAATGCAAGCTGAATAAGCTTGCCAGTTTCAGTAGATACGTCTGCACCAACCGGAATATCGTCTGCTTTGGTTGTTTCAAGTTCTGACTCACATTTTTTAATTAGACTTGATGTCGTAAAATCATCCAATCCATCCTTAGCTGTTTCTCCAACCTTTTTTCCAAACGTTTCCATTAATTTACCGCCAGGTACGTTGTTGTCTGATAACCAGCCCATAACTCTTTCCTTCCTTATTTTACTGAACCACCACCGACTAAAATTAGGTAGTCCTTAAATTCATAGCACCGCGTATCAAAGACAAAACCTCATAAATCGGCGTCAGCGTATCATCAAATTTCGCAAAGCTCAAAGACGCGATGTCTTTCGCGTTCTTCAAGGAATCAAGCTTCGAACCACGTTTCTCTACAAACTTAACTTTCTGTCCCAGAGCATGTGGCACAACCAAAATATCAGAAAAAATGATCGCAGCATCCATGCCAAAACGCTGCAAAGGCTGCAATGTCAACTTACAAGCTTTCTCCGGCGAATATACCAAATCCAGAAAACCATTACTTTTTGCTCTCATCTCCTGATATTCCGGCAAATAACTCCCAGCTTGACGCATAAACCAAAAAGGTACGCTTTTAGGCTCTCCGCCTTTCACCATTTCCAAAAAATTATTCACCGATTGTTTCCTTGCCTGTTTTGTGAAAATGAAAACATCTATAACTAAAAACTTCCACCCGAAGTCTCATCCATTATTCTCAAGCTAAGCGTTCTGGCAAGGAAGAAATTAAAAAATATATTATTAATTTTAAGGTTTTTGTTTTATATAGACCCTGTGAATTACGGGGACACAAATTTTCCCACAGATTCGCACACACTTACAAAATCGGCGGGACTGGAAGGGCACTTATGAGTCGCTCTTTGTCCAATTTTTTTATTCTTTTTCACTTAAAATACTTTTCCATCTAGAACGACTCATACTCGAACCGATGGGATGAAATATGGGTAATTTAATCCAAAGATTTATACAAAAATCATTGTTTGAGTCGTTCACAGGGTTTTCCCTTTCCAATATCTTGATTTTTAGACATAAAGCAGTCACACTGACTCAGCCCCAAGTCATTTTGGCGAATCACCCAAAAAAACTGTCGTAATTAATTAAAGAATAGCAAAACATGTTTGACGAAGCACATATCAAGCTAGAGATAGAAGAAACAGCAATTCTACTGGATGTTCTCAACAAGCACATTGATGGTTCTATATTCGATCCGCTGGAAACAACTATATTATCTATAGAACTGCCGTTTTATCCGGGATATCGCTTTTTACATGTTGCCGATCACGCGACCACTCCACCACTCCAACGATACGTTTTCCAGAAAATCGGTAAAATGGAGTTCATTATTATAGATTGGAATTATAAGACAATTCAGAAGATTAACAAAGAAGCTCCCATAAATCTAACCGATGAGAACATTCTGGATTATGTACGTTTTTACTTCGGCCATGTCAAAGGTCGTCACGGACCGTTTATCATCTGTGAAACAGCAGACCATATCCGCTGGAAAGAAGAGCCTTCTGCTGAAATCAAACGATCTCTCAATCAGGCACTGAGCCCTCTAGAGGTTGCTGAAAAGAAGAATAGTGGAACATATACTATAAACACATTCATGATGCTCAAAGACGCTTTATTTGGCGTGCAAGTTTATGTGCAATCCAACGGAAGTGTCAGTATGTCCGATCACCAGATCATCATGGAAGACATTCCTGTGCTCGATTCTACGTTCTTGCAGTAACGCAATTCTGTACTATTCTTAATGAAGAACCCCGCCGCAAGCAGCGGGGTACAGTTCAGATTTTTTTTGGAACGATGGCAGATTAAAGGAGGTTTTCTGATGGACGAAGAAATATTGCTAAAAGCAAAAGAGATATTTAATACTCTGAAATTAGAAGCTATAGAGCAACAAAGTGAAACTTCTCTGATGCTTAGGTTCGAAAAAGATATAATAATGTACATAGATGGTAGAGACCGCATAGAATTTTCCTTAACAACGAAGACCACAGAAGCTCGGAAATTGGTAGACAGTATTTTTGCGAAAATGGAAAAACAAAATGGTTAAACAATACAATACTCTACCAGGTTTAGAGAGCATATATCTTGAAGATAATTATGTTCTTGGAATATAGGAAGCAGGAGGCTGTTTGTTATGGAAAGAAAGGTGTCCTTGTGTGTGTTCGATTTTGAACAGCATTATACTGGAAATTCCTACTAGTGAAAATAAGGGTGAGTTGGATGGGTTCTTTTCTCTCGATACTCTGAAAAAGCTTGTAGAGCTTGGTTTAGATATCCAACTATTATACAAATATTACTAAATTATGGAAAGAGGCATATGAAAAGCATTCAGATTATAGATGGCGCTGATAATTGTGCTTACGATGTATTTTCTATATCGGATAAATCTTTTGAAAAAATCTTCCCAGATGGTCAAGATATTGAGTTTATAAAAGACTTAATACATCGATTAGGCGAAAATAGAGACTCAGGATATTGTTGAGCCTATGTGGAAAAGAACCGGAACGATTTAATATGAACCCATTCCATCACATCGCGGGACTAAACACATAGGTACATATTCGCAAATATAAAAACCGGGGAAACTGGCGATGAATTTTATACAATATTTTTTGACGTTCTTTCTTTTTACAATGCTTGTTTTCAACAGTTTTCACGCCTATGCCCAGAGCATGGAGAAAGTACACTCTTCTGCTGCTGAATATCGACAAATACTAATCAATGAATATAAATCTTCTCGCACAGAAAAAGCTATTCTATCTGATCTTAGTGAGGAGCAATCAAGACGCTACCCAAACAAACGACGCGTTGTTGATCTTGAAAAGGAATTAATTGCAAACGGCGTGGCCAACACAGATGTCTGGCTTGACTTGATGAGTGATATAGCAAGATACCGTTCCTGGTGGAGGAAAGATGAATATTATTTTTCACGTCACTTGCCTGATAACCCTGATTTCTGGAACCCGAACATGAACCAGACCATAATTGTCGGTTTAAACGCTCTCGCTGCGGCAAAGGATCCAAATGAAATCAGAATGGCTTACGAAGAATTATTTACGTTCCTTAAACTCATCAATCGTCACCATCAAGCAGGCAAAGGTGGCTATAAGCTTTTCTGGCTGGAACGTGAACTTGCCAAAGAAGCGCTTGAAGAGGATGTCCTTGGGCTAAACAGTCTGGCGCATGACCAGCTTAAAGAACTAGAAGTATTGCTCAAGCAAAAAATTATTAAGCACGAACAAAAAGTCAATGGAGCCAATCCCCAATTATGTCTCCATTTCCGGCTACCGTTGAAACAACATAGTGTAAAATATGAAGATTTCCTGCGTATTGATCCTCTTATTAAACCTGTAGTTATTCCGCAGGAAAATAAGCAGCTATGCATCACTGGCTTTGAATATGCGACAGATTATAAAATCACTGTCTTGCCCGGCGTAAGCTCAACGCTTGATTTTACACGGGATATGAAAGAAGCCTATGAGAGGACTCTTAATTTCGGAGATCGTGAACCTGCGCTACGATTCAATAGCGGTGATTATATATTGTCCAGACAGAGTATGGACGGTATTCCACTTGAAACCGTAAATGCTGACAAGGTAGAAATTCGCATTGCCAAAGCCATAACAGAAAGGGCCTTGCCACATTCTGCAAGAGTACTGAATCAGAATATACGAACCTACACCTTCAACAATTATTATAATGTAAGTGGAGAACCAATCTGGAGAGGTGAAATGGATATAGCCAATATATCCAATCAAAATGTAATCACCTATTTTCCAATCGAAAAAGCCTTGCCGGAACCGGAACCGGGTGTTTACGCAATTGAGGCTAGTTATAAAACAGATGACAATAAACAATATAGTTCCAGTCAGTATTTTATTGTTACAGATATTGGTCTTACCACTCTGAGTGCAGAAAACGGACTCTATGTATTTGCGCGTTCTCTTGAAACTGCAAAACCTGTTGCCAATATAAAACTAAACCTGATTTCAAAAAACAATACGATACTGGCCACAGGAGAAACCGATGAGAAAGGTGTCTATAAATTCAGTGGGGCACTAATAAAAGGTGCGGCCGGTCTGGCGCCGATGCTTGTAACAGCTGAACATGGAACCGACTTTGCTTTAGTCAGAATGGATAAGCCCGCACACGATCTCAGCGATAGAGGCGTAGCCGGTAGAAACTATCCTGGACCTGTCGATACGTTTGTTTATACAGATCGTGGTGTTTACCGTCCCGGGGAAAGTATGAACATTGTTGCCCTTGCCCGCGATGACCAAGGTAGAGCATTAAATGAAACACCTATTAAAATAGAAATAAAGCGTCCGGATGGAGTTATTTATCTGGATAAAACTTTTACTGAGACAAAATTGGGAGGCATCCATCTAGTCGTTGATCTTCCACCGAATGCCAGAACCGGGTCATGGTCTGTAACATTATTCTCTGATCCTGACGAGCCGATCACAGGACAGACATCATTCAGAGTTGAAGAATATGTACCTCCTCGCATAAAGGCAAGTCTAGATATAAAAGTCGATGATTTACGTCCTGATAAAGACTATGAGTTCACCATTCAGGGAGACTATTTTTACGGCGCACCGGCATCTAAGCTTAAAACCACCGCTGAAGTTGTTATTCAGCGGGATAACACGCCCTTTAAAGAATTCGACAAATACAAATTCGGGCTTGAGCAGGAAATTTTTTCTCCTAAACGCTTTGCCGTCAATTCTCCTCACACGGATGAGGACGGGAAAAGCATTATGAAGATTAACGTATCAGCAGAAAACCTTACTGATATTTCTGTTCCCTTAAAAGCACGTATCCGTGCGAGCGTCTTTGAAAGGGGAGGTCGTCCTGTTTCAGCTTACATAGACAGACCGTTAAGACACAAACAGGTATATATGGGCATTCGTGAAATCCATGAAGAGGGGAACCAAGGACATAATTCTCCAAAGAAATTCGAAATCATTGCATTGAATGCTAACGGAAAACGTATCGAGCTTAAAAATGTCGAATATAAACTGGTCTATGAGAAGTATTTTTATAATTGGTATAGTAGCAGCAAAGGCTGGCGACATGAACGCCAGTATCATGACGAACTTATCACTAAAGGTGTTATTTCCGTAGAAGCTGACAAACCGCAAATAATTACAACAGATGCTAATAGCCACTGGTGGCGTCAAAGAGTAGAAATCTATCACCACCAAACAGGATCCGTTACAAGCATGCGCCTGCAAGGTTATTGGGGCGATGCAGATCAAGACACACCGGACACCATCAAGGTTTCCAGCACGACTGAAGACGTAAAAATTGGGAAAACAGCCAAAATCCTTATTAAGCCTCCTTTTGCAGGTGAGGCCGTTGTCGTTATTGCCAATAATAAAGTGTTATCCGTACAACAGGTGCATGTGCCTGCTGACGGCGCAACAATTCCCGTTACTATAGATGAAGACTGGGGTGCCGGTGTTTATGCCATGGTTAGTTTATTCAGGCCTGCATCTGAACGCACTCCACATCAGAGCGGTGCTCGTGCCATCGGATTACAATGGATCTCCGTTGATCGTGAAGCCGAAAAACTCTCGGTAAGCTTTGATACGCCGGAAAAAATCATCTCAAGGAAAACGCTTAACTTGCCTATTCAGGTTCACGGCTTGAATGTCGGAGAAAAAGCTTTCGTTACAATCGCTGCTGTTGATGAAGGGATTTTACAACTAACCAATTTTGCGACACCCGAACCACACAAGTTTTATTTTGGCCAGCGCAAACTTGGTATTGGAATTCGCGACCTGTACAGCAAATTAATTCAAGGGAAAGAAGGCGCTGTAGGAAAAATTCGTTCAGGCGGCTGCGCTACGAAACAAAGCCAGACTGGACAATCATTCAAACCTGAAACATATATCAAAAGTGTGGCCCTCTTCTCAGGTATTGTCTCGGTTGATGAACAGGGGAAAGCTTTAATTCCCTTGGACATACCTGATTTCAATGGCAGTTTGCGCCTGATAGCGATAGCCTATTCTTCAACCAAGATCGGTTCAGGCGAAGAAGACCTCATTGTTCGGGATCCGGTCATCTTACAGGGATCACTGCCAAGATTTCTTGCACCGGAAGATATGACTACTCTGACCCTACGTTTGCAAAACATGGATGGCCCAATCGGTGAATATAAATTGCTGCCATCTGCAGAAGGAACCATCTCCATTAAAACCCCGCAAGATATCTCATTTCATCTGGATCGAAAGGAAGAATATGTTGCCAAAATCCCTATCACAACATTGCCAAAAGTTGGTAACGCCAAGGTAAAAGTTAATCTGGAAGGACCGGAAGGATACAAAATAGCAAAAGAATGGGCTTTTGATGTTCGTCCAACTCAAATTCTAAATACGAAGAACCTACTGGCAAAAATCACGCCAGAAGACAGCTATACACCTGCCAGTCTTGCAGGTACATACTGGCCGGGAACAATAACCGCATCTGCAACTCTTTCACAGCGTAAGGAGCTCAATGTTAAAGCTCTTATAGATGCTCTAAAACGTTATCCTTATTACTGTACAGAACAGCTTGTCAGCGTGGCTTCGCCTCTTCTCTATCTAGAGGATCTAAACAAAATATGGAGTATAGAACAGCAGGATGATATCGACCTCATCAAAATCAGAGTTCAGGCATCTGTTGAACGCGTCATTAATAACATGAGAAGTGATGGCAGCTTTGGTTATTGGTCGTGGAATGATGTTCTAACCAACCGCGTGTGGCTGAGTGCCTATGCAACCGAATTTCTATTAAGAGCTCATGAGCAGGGTTACAAGATTTCAGAAAGCTCCCTGAAAAGGGCAGTAGCATATCTAAGACGCAATATATCCAATCCGGGAAAGAATGATGAAAGACGAGCCGCTGCTTCCTACGCTTTATATGTTCTTGCCAAAGCTAATGAAATTGATGTCGGAAAAGTTCGTTATTTCTATGATCAATTAGGCAATGACCTGAAAAACAACTGGGCTTTAGGCATGGTTGCCAGTTCTCTGGCGCATTTAGGCGAAAAAGAACGTGCAAAAGAAGCTTTTAACAAAGCCGTCAATCTAGTCGAAAAAAGCGAAACATACAGATATTGGTATTACGGCAGCAAGCTACGTAACATGGCTGTCTTGCTATCATTGATGGCTGAAAACCCGGAGCTTTCACTGGAAACAGATGATCTGCTTGATGAATTGATTGCGGCCTATGAAGATAAAAAATATTTCAGCACGCAGGAAATGGTCTGGTTGACCCACGCTGCTATGAACCTCCGTCCCAACAAATCCAGAAAGATGATCTTTACAATCAATCAGGTAGAACCGATTGAAACCGAAAAACCTTATAGCTTTCAGTTAGCCGAAAATGCAGATGATATTAATGATACCGAGGTAACCAACCTTGGCAAGGACACTCTTTTTATGAGATTAAGCTTATTGGCATCACCTCGTGAAACCCTTCCGGCAGAGGAAAAAGGCTATGAGATAGAAAGACGCTACTACACAATTGACGGTAAACCCGCGCTTGAAGACAGAAAAATAAAACAAAACACTCTGCTAGTAGCTGTGATTGAAGGAAAATCAGGGGGCTATCGCAACAGGAGCAATGAACATCTTGTAGTGGACTTACTGCCTTCCGGCTTTGAACTGGAAAATGCGGATTTGGCCGGTGGTAAAAGCACCGGGGAGCTTAGCTGGCTTCTGAGAGAGGAGAACATGACGAAGCTAACTCATAAAGAATTGCGTGATGATCGCTTTGTTGCTTCATGGAGAGGATACAATAAGAACAAGTTCCGTATCGCCTATCTGATCCGTGCCGTTACACCGGGCACCTACGCTCACCCGGCAGTATATATCGAAGACATGTACCATCCCGGTGTTTATGGGCGCGGTGAAGCCGGCACAATAACTATCGTAGAGAATGATGAATAAGCTAAAGAAGCTATTATTAAAGCTTATCGTTGCTGGTCTCTTATTGCTGCCAGTGGGGGGCTTCGGGATGTTCAAATTGTTGGATGACCTTTATCCGCCGGACATTACGCGTTTTGAAACACGCTCGAAAATTGTACTGGATGCCGAAGGACAAATCCTGCGGACATTTACTGTCGAAGATGGGATCTGGCGCCTCTCAGTAAAGCCGGATGATGTATCGTCAAATTATCTGGATATGCTGATCGCTTTTGAGGACAAACGCTTCTGGCAGCATCATGGTGTTGATCTGCTGGCTATGATGCGTGCTATATCACAGATAATTGTTAACGGTCGTGTAATTTCAGGCGGCTCTACCCTGACGATGCAAGTCGCGAGACTGCTTGAGCCGCGACCTCGCACCATAGAATCTAAACTGATTGAAATCTTTAGATCCGTTCAGCTTGAACAGCGCTACACAAAAGAAGAAATATTGGAATTTTACCTGACCTTGGCTCCTTTCGGCGGCAATATTGAAGGCGTTAGGGCAGCAACGCTGCAATATTTTAATAAAGAGCCAAAGTGGTTAACCCCCGGTGAGGCCGCTTTGCTGGCAGCTTTGCCGCAATCACCGACCTACTTAAGGCCTGACACACATCCCAATAACGCACGTGAAGCGCGCAACAAAGTACTAACAAGAGCAGCACAAGTTAATGTCTTGTCCGAAAAAATTACCAATGAATCAAAAACCGAACCTATCCCCGATAAAAAATTCAACATGGCATTTGAGGCGCCTCTATTTGCCTACAGGCTAACGAAAACTAGCGATCAGGAAATATACAGGACATTTATTAACCGCCAATGGCAATCCGAAATTGAGACGCTGGCAAAATCCTATGTTAATCGGCTAGATCCTTTTGTAAGTACAGCGATATTGGTTATCGATAATACAAACTTAAATGTCATAAGCTATGTCGGAAGTTCTGATTTCTTTAGTCAAAAGCGTGATGGTCAGGTTGATATGGTCAGGGCTGTCCGGTCTCCGGGGTCAACCCTGAAGCCCTTCATCTATGGAGTGGCTTTTGATGATAAACTCATCCATCCTGGCACTATTGTGCATGATGTACCCACATTGTTTGGTAATTATGCCCCAAGGAACTTTAATCGCGACTTTGCCGGAGATGTAACTGCCGCTACAGCCTTACAAGCTTCACTCAATGTGCCGGCTGTAGCTGTGCTGGAAGGCGTAGGACCTAAACGCTTTGCCCAGCTTTTAAAGAATATTGATGCACCTTTGCGTATTCCCGGACAAAATCTATCGCCTTCCCTGCCAATCGCGATTGGAGGAGTTGGGTTCACTCTGGAAGATCTTGTGAAGCTTTATGCGGGTATTGCCCGCAACGGTGAGGTTGCTCCGTTGAATTTCTTCGCCAATCAAAAGCATGAGGTAGAATCCAGTCCTTTTTTATCAGAAACAACCGCCACCTATTTAAGAAGCATTCTGCTGGACATCAGAAGGCCGGTTGGTTTCATGCCTACAGAATTCTCGCAGTTACAGCAAAAGATCGCCTTTAAAACCGGAACATCATATGGCTATCGTGATGCATGGGCCATTGGTTTTTCCAAATCCTACACTATCGGCGTCTGGGTTGGCCGTCCGGATGGTACGCCGCATTATAACTTTATCGGGCTGGATTCCTCTAAACTCATGCTTAAAGCCTTTGATATCGTACTGGCTGACCGCCCGGAAAAACCTCTTGAAACAGCATATATACCGGCACCACCCAACGGACTGAAAGCCTATCCCAAAAAATCAATTATAATCTCAAAACGAGGCCAGATTGATGGCTTTAAAATCCTGTTTCCTCCTAAAGATACTACACTATCGCTTGTACAAACCGGAGAATATTTCCAGCCAATCATTCTAAAAGCCCATGCCGGAAAACGTCCTTACAGATGGCTGATAAACGGTAAACCAACAGGTTCCAGCACTCTTGAAAATCGCATGACATGGCATCCCGGTGAGCCTGGTGCCTACCGCATCACAGCCATTGATGCGCAGGGTAATTACGATACTGTGAATGTATGGTTGAGAGAGTGACTGTATCCTATAAGCACTGTACGTCATCAGAGTATTTTAGGCAAAAGCTGATACTGGATTACTGTGCCCCCTACTCATCATCAGGAAGTTGGGTAGTGTCGCAAACGTTAACTATTTTACTTTCCTCACAAAATGCTAGATTAACTCCGGCAGGGAGATATTGTCATTGTCTGGAAACTCGACCGACTATCACGATCCCTCAAAGACCTATTGGTCATTATGGAACGCACAAAAGCTAGGCTTCTAAAGAAATACCGGACTTTGCGGCTTGAACACGTAAATCTTCTTGGGGCTGTCGTAGATAAGTAAAATTATTTAGGATAGTTTATGGGTTTAAAGCGTTGTTTTCACAGGGCTGTTTATTAAGGATTTTCGCATGAAAACAAACACACGCAAAAATAACAAACGCTATCCTTTCACGCTCACGCTCACTTTTGAAGAACGGGCAAAACTGGAATATTGGGCTGATGGTTGACAGCACAGTTAAAAAACTTCGTACAAGAAACCGCCATTCCATTACGTTCATTATTATCTGTGATACTATTTCCGTCAGATAGAGCGGTAATGCTCCCTAAAATTAAGT
>JAGLKL010000269.1 GCA_023141075.1 Alphaproteobacteria bacterium | reverse complement strand
GTCTTATTGCGCAGGTAAATGTAGAAAAGAGCGTTGCTGCGGTAGCTTAATAGCCCTTTTCCTGTTAAGTAATTGATTTTGTTATGATTTTGTGCTTTTTCGGAGGTTTGTCAATGGTGCTGTGCACAAAGTTTGTATAGTTCGTTTGTAGAGATATGCAGAATTTTTAGCGTTATTGGCCAACTTTTTGGCCGGTTTGGGTGTGTTTTGTTTTTCGCGTTTGTTGTCATCATTCATGAATTTTATTATGGGAGATAATTCCTATATTGTCAAATAATTTTAGTCTTGAGAGTGGTTATTTTACATAATGCGAGCTCTTGGGAATAGCCAAGATCCAAACCATATGAATGTATTTTTAAACCGCATAAGCATTTTCTAACAATAAACAACCCCGCCGCAAACAGCGGGGTATCACGTCATTGCGAATCCGCAAAGCGGATGAAGCAATCCAGAGTCTTTGTTGCAGCACTGGATCGCCACGCTTCGCTCGCGATGACGAACGCCGCAAGCGGCGGGGAATAAATCCCAAAGAGATTGAAGAAGGCGCTACTTGGTAGCTTAACTAAATAATTACATTTCTTGCTTTTAGGTTATTTTGTATCTTATTGACAAAAAAGCCTTGATAAAATGTGAATTACACATAGTATGACATCTTATCCTTATTTCTAGTCATTCTGTGGCTTAATTTGTTCCTGCAGTTTGTTATGAATGTCATCGGGCTGCAGTTGAAAAGGAGATTCGATGGGCAGAGATATCCGCGATAGTTATATTAGCGTATGCGTAATTGAAAAGAATGTTTTTATTCGTAAGGGCTTGAAAAGTTTCCTTGAGAGTGATTGTTACAAAGTCTTTGCTGAGCTACAAGATGTCCGTGGACTCATAGAGCTTGGAAAAGACAAAGTCACTTCGAAGGTTTGCCCGTGTGATGTCTGTCTTTTGGGAATCGCGCCGGGGGAAGATACCAAACTAGTTGAAGATGCTCTCGTCAAAATTAAGGCATATCTTCCTAATGTTCATATCGTAATATTATCGTCAAAGTTGGACGAAGAGTTAATATACGCTTTTTCCAAGAATGCGGACGGTTACATACTCAATGATATCTCTGCAGAGGCTTTAATGCGCTCGATTGACCTTGTGATGCTTGGGGAAAAAATCTTTCCGACTGCCATGGTTGATATCATTTCCAAAACTAGGCAACCTTGGGAACAAAGAGCTAATAATATGCGCAAAAGCCGGAATGGCTTATCAAAAAGAGAAATTCAAGTATTGAATTGTTTGGTAAATGGCGACAGCAATAAGGTCATCGCGAACAACTTATCAATCACTGACTCGACCGTAAAAGTTCACCTGAAAGCTATACTCAGAAAATTGAGTGTATCAAACAGGACACAAGCTGCTCTTTGGGCCGTGAGTAATATTTCCGGAAAACAGTCTGGACATTGCTAAAGAGCGTTACAATTTCTACGAAATTGACCAGCCAACCTACACGATGTCTACTTGAGTGGTTAACTGGAATGCTAATTCATCCACGGGGTAAACGTCGTGGTGTTTTTGCTTCGCCCGCATAAAAAAGCGGGATGTGCTGATTATATCATATAGATGATAAATTCGATCCGGATGATTTGTGGTATGAGGGATGTTTAGGTTTGTGTGATAATGTATATTATGGAATATA
>JAGLKL010000268.1 GCA_023141075.1 Alphaproteobacteria bacterium | reverse complement strand
AAGCCGTAACCCCGCACACAAGCCGTAACCCCGCACTTGATGCGGGGTCTGTAGAATTTTTCAAGATATTTAATATAGACCCCGTTTTCAAAACGGGGTTGCGGATTTTATTGTTTTTCAATGCGTTAGAAAAAGTTGCGACTGACGTTATTTACGTTTGTAGATCAGATATATCATTTTTTTTGATCCTTTGGCTCCTTTTTGTTCATAGCGTGTTGGTATCCAGTTTTCCGGGGGTGTTAAGCAATCTTCTATCGTGCCGGCTTGCCAGATGAAATCCGGGTGATTGCCGGTATAAGTGCACATCCACTTAGCGAGATTTTCTACATCGGTGGTCATTACAAGCTGACCGCCGGGTTTGAGAATTTTTGCAAAAATATCAAGGTTTTCCCGATTGATAATCCGGCGTTTATGGTGGCGTTTTTTATGCCATGGATCGGGGTTGAGAATGTAGATTCCATCCAGACTTGCGTTGCCAAGCGAGCGGGCAATAATCATGCCGTCATCCATCAGCACTCGGACATTATCTGTGTTCCTGTCTTTGGTATTTTTTAGAAAAACAGCCATGCCGTTGATAAACGGTTCGGCGCCCAGATAGCCGGTTTCAGTGTTTCTCTCAGACAAGGCGATGACGTGTTCCCCTTGTCCGAAACCGATTTCCAGCCAATAAGAAGAATAGGGTGTATGGAACAGGTTATCCGGCAGACAGGAATGATCTTCGGTGAGTTTCTTTTTGGCAATTTCAAATTTTGGTAATAGTTCTTCGAGAGCCTCGCGTCGTTCCTTTTTTAGCGGACGACCCTTGCGTCTTCCAAAGATGTTCCTAGGTAGTGTAGTCACGTGTTGTGTACTATTCTTAAGTGAAACTACTATATTAGCCAACCAAGCGTTGCAATTCATCTACAAGGTCTGTTTTTTCCCATGAGAACTCACCACTGGCTCTCGGTTTGCGCCCAAAATGACCGTAAGCAGACGTTACTTCATAAATGGGTTTGTTGAGTTCAAGGTGTTCGCGGATTCCGCGTGGAGACAAATCTACAAGCTGTGTTAATGCTTCTATTATTTTTGCTTCCGGCGCTTTCCCTGTGTTGTGCATATTCAGGTAAATCGAAATAGGTTTGGACACACCGATTGCATAAGATAACTGTATCGTACAGCCTTCTGCGTAGCCTGCAGCGACAACATTTTTGGCAAGGTAGCGTGCTACATAAGCGGCGGAGCGGTCAACTTTTGTCGGATCTTTACCGGAGAAGGCACCACCACCGTGAGGCGCAGCACCGCCATAAGTATCAACAATGATCTTACGGCCAGTCAGACCGGCGTCACCAACGGGTCCGCCAATAACAAAGCGGCCAGTTGGGTTGACGTAAAATTCTTCTTCGGAAGGCATCCAGCCTTCTGGCAAGGTTTGTTCTACGTACGGGCGAACCAATTCTTTAACATCTTCCTGAGACAGGTCGGCAGCATGTTGCGTGGAAACAACAACAGATTTAGCACGTACCGGTTTGTCGTTTTTGTATTCCAAAGTAATTTGCGATTTGGAGTCAGGTTCGAGTTTACCGGCTAGCGGCCCTCCGTTTTTACGTGCATCCGCCAGAAGACGCAGTATCTTATGAGAATAGTGAATTGGCGCAGGCATAAGGGTTTCTGTTTCGCGGCAGGCATAGCCGAACATGAT
>JAGLKL010000267.1 GCA_023141075.1 Alphaproteobacteria bacterium | reverse complement strand
GAATTGTATAAAAGCTGTGGGTTTAAACCCTAATCATTTGCAAATTACCATAAGCAGGCTTTTGCATGCTTAAAGTCAAGGTGTTCAAACAAAAAACGCAGAAAACTCAAGGAAATATGTAAATCGAAAAGGTGTCACTTTTCTCCGAACATCATTATGAAACTAAAAAGTTAAAGTTTCACTAAGAATTTGGTAGTGTCTCGGTTTGAATCATTTATCTATGGAATCGGCGATAATTTTTATGGCTTCAGGATACAATATATGTTCCTGAGCTAAAATACGGTCAGCCAAAGTTTCA
Source organism: Alphaproteobacteria bacterium (assembly GCA_023141075.1). Lineage (GTDB taxonomy): Bacteria > Pseudomonadota > Alphaproteobacteria > Micavibrionales > Micavibrionaceae > UBA1672. Next base: position 1,381 of record JAGLKL010000267.1, on the reverse strand, counting down.
GCGGTGTCTCCCGGCAGGATAGGCACGCGTTTTTGCCTTATAACCGGCCCGCTATCAAGTTCGGGTGTAACGTAATGCACACTGCATCCGGACTCGGTTTTGCCGTCCTTAATTGCACGCTCATGAGGGTGCAGACCTTTATATTCAGGCAGTAAAGAGGGGTGAATATTGATAATACGCTCCGGCCATTGCTTAACAAAACTATCGCTTAAAACCCGCATAAAGCCTGCGAGAACAATCAGGTCGACATCATAATTTTTGAGGCATTTGCTTACTTGTTCCTCAAACGCCTCACGGGAATCATAAGCTTTATGATCAATAACCTCGACTGCTATGCTTTTTTCCTGCGCGACTTTAAGACCGGCAGCATCCGGACGATTTGAAAAAACAAGCTTTACTTCTGCCGGATAGTCGGGGTTTTCACAAGCTTTCAGAATAGAAAGCATATTGCTGCCTCGTCCCGAGATAAATATTGCGAGCTTCAACACCATAACAGGCGTTCTCCATTATTTTATTACGAACCGTTATGTTACCATTTCAACGGATCAATCTCAAAAAATCAGACAGCCCAAGCTTTGGAGCGGTTTTTCATTATAATAGAGATATCGGATTGTTTGTATTCTTTGGCGATTGAACCGATTGTATAAATATTTTCGCCCATCTTGGTGAAAATTTTCGTAAGGTCTTCCACTCTGCTCTTATCGCACACAACAATCATGCCAAGTCCGCAATTAAGTGTCCGCGCCATATCATCATTATCAAGCTTGCCTTCAACTTTCAGCCATTTGAAAACTTCTGGAAGCTTCCACGTGTCGGCATCAATTTTCGCTGTAAGCCCATCTGGAATAATACGCGGAATATTCTCTGTAATACCGCCACCGGTGATATGAGCCATACCTTTTATGGACGGTGTATTATCAGCGCTCTTAATTTCCATGGCCTTGAGCAGTGATTTCACATAAATACGGGTAGGAGCTAACAGAGCCTCTCCAAGCGTTTCGGCTTTTTGCAAGGTCTGTTTTTCGACATCCTTGTCTTGGTAACGGATCATTGCTGTAAACGGGCATGGCTTATCATAGCTTTGTTTTGTATCCTTGATAATTTTGCGAACCAGCGAAAAGCCGTTGGAGTGTATACCGTTAGACTCAAGCCCTAAAATAACGTCCCCTTTTTTAATGGTTTCTCCGGTTATCACATTCTCACGTTCAACTGCACCGACAGTAAAACCGGCAAGATCGTAATCCCCATTCATGTACAAGCCCGGCATTTCGGCGGTTTCACCTCCGATCAAGGCACAACCGGATATTTCACAGCCACGTGCAACACCGGTAATAACTTCCTTGGCTACCTTATTATCAAGGTGTCCGGTGGCAAAATAATC
>JAGLKL010000266.1 GCA_023141075.1 Alphaproteobacteria bacterium | reverse complement strand
AGGTATATATTTTTGCTCGGTTTCTATATAATGCATATGAAGAGCTTCATCATAAATACCGTCATTCCTGCTAGCGATTACATGAATGTTATAATCAGCCTTGCCCGTGGATTCATAAGCCCCGCGTACACGCACCAACGCCCCTTCTTCCAACTCGTCATAGCGCACATATTCTCCAACCGACACATAATGTTTCCCACCATTAATTTCATGCAGAACTATGTATCTGCGATCACTGAGATCATCTGTATAGCCTTTGTTTACAAGGCGTCCTTCCAAGGCCTTCGCATCTGTGTCCTTAATCGAATATATAGATAGCTCGGAGATGTCTCCCACGCCACTTTGGTGGAGTTTCTCAATAATATCATCCGCCCTACACGCCTCATAAAGTGTATTCACATACCCTTCCTTCAATGTAAACACACCCGGCGGATATTGAGTGGCCAACCCCGTGCTTTGCAAAAAGCGAAGGCGTCCTTTAATAGCAGCTTCATAAGAGGCCTCTTTACCAAAGCTATTGGCTTTGCGTACATCAACCTGATGTTCTTGATTTACCTGTTTTTCTATAAACCGATCCAGCGACGTTACGCGCATAGCATCAATCTCTGCTTCAAGAGATTTTTGTATATCATCCAAACTACGTTCCCCTAACAGCTCGGTTGCAAGCTCCTGAGAACGTGCCCTGATCCCATATGAAATATAATCGCGCCCGATAACCAGATCCTCACCCTTATCATTTTTGCCGCGGATAATCACATGAGCGTGCACATCATCTGTGTCATAATGAACAGCTGACACCCAATCTAACTCAGTTCCCAAATCTTTCTCCATGCAAGCCATAATGCCCCGAACATACCCTTGAAAATCCTCTATATCCCGCCCCCTCTCCGGTGAAATAATTATCCTAAAATGATGCCGGTCATCCTTGCAGCGCTCAAAAAAATCCGCCCGTTCAAGACCTTCACTATCCCTATCAAAAAGAACCGCTCGCTCACTATCCTTTCCTGCCTTACTCCGCGAAATATAATGAATGTGGTGATAAAGATTCTTACCTCCACTCCCTGCGCCGACGCCGACACCCTTAGTCTTGTTCTTAACAACGCTGATCTTCACAACAACGCGCTGAGACGCTCCATTACCAGCGAAGGAATTGCCGCGTAACACCCCAGCTCTGCGTTTAACCTTTTTCTGCCCTTTAGCAGAAACTCCATGGCGGTTAAGTTTTCTAAACAACGCCTTTCTGGGCATATTCTTTGTCACAATCAGAGGTCGTTCACCTGAATGAACGTTCTCGAATCTATCTTCACTAACCCGATCTAATAACATCTTTCTTCTCTCAACTACTTTTCTTAAGCACTCTTTCAAATGAACCAAGATTCATAAGTTCCCTCATCCAGCTTTACGTTCTCAAAACACAAAATCCAGCCTGCTCAGCCATAGATACCCTAGGTAAACGCGGTGTCCTGTCTTCGACCACATGAAAATTTGCTCTTAAAACATCTACTAATACTACCGATTTTCTTATTTTATGACTTTTAAAAGCAAATCTAAACTCTCAAACAATACAACTTATTACCACTGATTACCACTGATTACAATAATAATTAACGGATAATAATTAACGCTATTCCAATATGTTATATATAATGTCAATTATATCTTTTATCTTGTATTAATACTTTTAAGCT
>JAGLKL010000265.1 GCA_023141075.1 Alphaproteobacteria bacterium | reverse complement strand
TGGAAGTTGATCGCATGGTCTCTTCCCTTGAGGAAAAGTTCCTCACGAAGCCTCCATCCGCGCCTTCGCCTAGTATCTGTTAAAGGATGTTATCGTGTCTGTTAATAATTGCTTCTGGCATTTTATTTGAGAGATACGGAAGGTATGTCTGTTAAATGATGCCCTTGGGTATTCAAATAATGAGATGTATTATGCGCCCTGATTAACAACGCCCTAGGCGTTAATGTTTTTTAAAGGTGCAGCTTGTATCAACTGGGCGGTGTGTTCCCTATTAGGGAATCATTCAACTGAAAGATACAGGCAATATCCATCGGGTAAAAACGTCTTATGGCGTTCGAACCGTTAGATATGACGTGAGAGACATTGATGAAAAGACCTTAACCCGTCCAAGTAAATTAATGTCCCCTATATTGGTTGCAAGGATGTGAAACCCGTTCTTGAAGTTGGTATAGGCACAACTACCGACGTCATAGCACCCAAAGTGCAAAGACCGCTGGTAGCCTTATGTCCGATAGGGATACGAACAGAAGCCTCTCTGTACTTGTACAGGGGGGCTTTTACTATGTGGAGCACTGTAGCTAAAAATCAAAGAATTCCCTCTCTACTTCTTGATAGAACTTAATCATAGCAATTTTTTATCGATCTTCTTGTTATTATCAAGCAAATTTTGCCCCACCTACCACCAACAAAACCAAAATTTCTTGCACTACAAATCATCCTGCGTTAAGCTAACCCCCATGAATACGATTTTAAACATTGTTAATGTCCTGCTCGTGCTGCTAGTCCTTCTGGTCGGCCAAAAGAGGCGCGTGCAAGTTTAGAATAACAAAATCGATATTTCTAAAAAGCTGCGCCCCAAATAAACGGGCGTTTTTTTTATATTTGGTTTTGTACTTAGAATAAATTATGGAACTTAAAAGCAATAGGAATTTAGAAAAATGAGCACCACAAAGACTAAAACAGCCGAAAAAACAAACCCGGCGGAAAATAAAGATGAAATGAACGGCGCGCAAATAATTATTAAGGCTCTGGTAGAACAAGGCGTTGACACGATTTTCGGCTATCCGGGCGGAGCCGTTTTACCTATATACGATGAGCTATATAAACAAGACCAAATCAAACACGTTCTGGTTCGTCATGAACAAGGTGCTCTCCATGCCGCAGAAGGATACGCCCGCTCCTCCGATAAAGTGGGCTGTGTTTTGGTAACATCGGGGCCGGGAGCCACAAACACCGTGACCGGGCTAACCGATGCCATGCTTGATTCCATTCCTCTTGTTTGCCTGACCGGTCAGGTTCCGACCTTCCTTGTGGGCACGGATGCGTTTCAGGAAGCCGATACAGTCGGTATTACCCGCGCCTGTACAAAACATAATTACCTTGTCAAAGATGTGAATGATCTGGCCAGCGCAATCCATGAAGCATTCCATATCGCCCGATCAGGTCGTCCCGGCCCTGTTGTTGTTGACATTCCAAAAGACGTTCAGTTTGATACAGGAACCTATACATGTGCGGAATCCGCCAAGATGCACACTCATTACCAGCCGGATATCGATCCTGATATGAAGGCTATTGAAGAAGCTGTTGACCTTATTGCCGGTGCTAAGCGCCCCATATTCTATACTGGAGGCGGGATTATTAATTCCGGTGCGGAGGCAAGCAAATTGCTGCGCGAATTTGTGCAACAAACCGG
>JAGLKL010000264.1 GCA_023141075.1 Alphaproteobacteria bacterium | reverse complement strand
AGCATGGCGAAAAGCATAATAATGACCTGTGCATTCCCGCTGTGTTTCATCTAGGAATTTTCTAGCTTCTTTAGAAAGCTCTTTTTCCCGGTAAATATAATCTCCTGGTCGAGCAACTCCCTTCAACTCTAATTGCCGCCCCAATATCTCCGCCGTATGCCCAACCATGGAGTTTGCATATTGTTCCGGTACGGCAAATAATATACGCGGAGCTCTGCCTTGTACTGTCCAAATAAAACGGGAAACCATAGCTAGCGCGGTATTTGTAACAGGCATGTCGTTTTCTTCACAATGCTGTGCTACTCTTTGCGCGATAATACGACCTGTATCCGCCGGATTTGACCCGCCGCGACCCGTAGCCATACCACCACCGTTATACAAGACTCTTATAAGGTTTCCTGCTCTAGTTAAGACAGAATCAACAACATCAAAAACCGTTTTTCTTTGAACCAGAGCAATCCCAGGCCCATAGTTTCTCTGAGTATCACTGCGTGCCATCATGACAGGCATGGCAGTAACCTCTGGTATTTTTCTAAAAGCAGTCCTTAAACCCATAGCTGCTTTTTGTGCTTTGCCGGCAAGAGTTTTTGAAAAATCTTCGGAAAAAAGATGAACATTTTCAAGAGCTTCATCATCCTCAGCTAAAGGAGTATGTTGCGCAATCTCGTTGAGTTTGAAAGGTAGTCCGACCAAATTTTGATAGTGCATGGATGTTTTATCCGCTTCGGCAATGATGGCTCGGTTAAACATCTCCGGGTGATCCTGAATGATCTGGAAACGTCTGAGCATTTCACGTTCTTGTGATCCATCGTCTGTAGCTTCCCATAGTAATTTCTCGAAAAGCTCCATTTTTTGCGTATCTTTAGCCAAAAGAATCTCAAGTTGCGTCATAAGGTTCTTTTGTTTATTGAATGAATGCTGCGAGAAAAGAACGTCTGATTTATATTTCAATCCGAATTTTTCCAGATTTTCAGTCGTCATAACCCGATTAACAATGTTTACGAAGGTTTCGTTGTTATGCCGCGCATCAAGACGCGGCCCACGTAAGCCATATTGAAGAAAAGCAAAGTGAGTGTCTTTAATTTTCTCCAGACTTTCACCTTTCAGCTTGGTTTCAAGTTTTTTAAATTCGTCTTCAACAAGAGAAGCTGCAGCTCCTTGGAACAACTTAGAAGATTCTTCCGATAGTTTTTTAATCTTTTCGAATGACGTTGCCTTTAGTTGTTTTTTATCAATACGTTCAAGCTGTTCCTTTAGGGGAGAAAGAGCAGAAAAGCACTTATCCAGTAAATGTTGTTCTTCCTCTTCTAATTCTTCCCGTATTTCTTCAAGATCCCCCAAAATAAGGTTAACGGCTTTTAAGCGACTTAAGCCAAGTCCTTCCATCAGAACATGAGCCGTAGAACTTACTTTTCCATCCGCATCGGCTCCGTTCCGCCATGTTCCTGTTGCTATATCAGGAACGTAAACACTGTCGTTCAAATTAAAACCCGGGTAATGTTCATCAAGAGGAGTTTGCAGGGTTCTCCTGAATCTTTTTGCACCGTCCCAAGATACTTCAAACTGGGTCAGACCGGTCTGAGTCTCTTCACGGGTTGTTGCAGGGCCATCGGAGGTAATGGATCCCTCTTTTAGCATTTTTTTAATAACATTTTCAGCTTTTTCCAGACGCTTCAAATCATTTTCTTCATAGG
>JAGLKL010000263.1 GCA_023141075.1 Alphaproteobacteria bacterium | reverse complement strand
GTCGTACCGACATGTGCATATAAGGTCAGTAACACCAGCAGCATTAATACCGAACCAAGCAAGGTATAAAGGAAAAACTTATAGGAAGCGTAAATACGTTGCTCTCCGCCCCATATGCCAATAATCAGGAACATCGGCAAAAGCACGCCTTCAAAGAAAACATAGAACAGCACACTATCCAAAGCCGCAAACGACCCGATCATAAAGCTTTCCAGAACCAGAAAAGCAATCATATATTCCTTAAGCCGCTCTTTCACAGAGTGCCAGCTCGCCAGAATACAAATAGGTGTTAAGAAGGCACTCAACAAAATGAAATAGATAGAAATCCCGTCAACGCCCAGATGATAACTAACTCCGTTATCTCCAAACCAGCTATGTTTCTCGACAAACTGGAAAGACGAATTCGACGGATCGAAATAATAATACATAAAGAGAGCAAAAGCCAAAACAAAGGCTGAACTGAAAAACGAGAGATGCTTGATGTTTTTCTCAACTACTAACTCATCGCCTTTTTCGCCGCGCACCATCCCCACCATCAGTGCGCAGATCAGCGGCATAAATATCATAATCGATAAGACAGGAGGTAAATTCACGATGCGGTCTCCTGTATCATGACATGTTCTTTCGCGTCCTTAGTCATATAAAATGACGGGTCTGCCTTATACACAAACCAGGAAATAAGGCAGATCAGTACAACGATCATCACAAAGGCATAGCGGTACACAAAACCGTTTTGAAAGCTGGAAAGATTTTTGGCGAGTCTGGTGCTGAAGCCAGCTAAACCATCCGACCCAACGGCATCAATAATCCCTTTATCAGTGCGCTTGAAAAGCCATCCCAAACTGAGCGCTCCGCGAACAAACACAAAGCTGTATATCGTATCGAAAAACCATTTATTCTTAAACAAGGCATAAAGGATTTTCAACCGACGCACAATCAAAGGTGGAACGCCCGGGTGTACAATATAAAGAAAATAAGCAAACATGATCCCTGTAAGTATCATTATAAGAGGTAAAGTTTTGACCAGACCGCCCGGCACATGATGTGCGGCCTCTATGGAATCATTTTGCTCACGGACATAGATGGAATTATGCCAAAAGTAAGGACGTGACCACAAGTTAATAACCTGAGTATCTGTCTCTGAATTTCTCGTTTGTTCTGTGGCTTGCGTCAAGGCTTTTTGAATATCCTTTTTGCTAATGTCTTCGTGATTTTTGGCAACAGTATGCACTTTCGTAAGAGTGACTTCTGACGAGCCGACAAATGCACCGTAAAAAATTCCACCGGCTAAAATCGCCCCCGCAGATAGAACTAAAAGCGGAGCGTTCATGATTGTAGGAGCTTCACGCAAATGTTTCATAACAGTTTCACTTGCCCGAGGAGTGCCGTGGAATATCATGAATAACAACCGCCAGCTATAAAATGCCGTCATAAAGGCCGTTGTTACGCCTGCCCAATAAGCATAATGACCAAACCAGCTATGATCTGCCCAAGCAGCCCCAAGAATAATGTCCATGGAATAATATCCGGAAAACGGCCATATTCCAACCAGTGTCAGGGAACCGATAAACATCAGTGCATATGTCATAGGCAGTTTTTCTCCCAAGCCTCCCATATTACGCATATCTTGTTCACCTGAGAGCGCATGAATAACATTTCCTGCGCCCAAAAATAGCAACGCTTTGAAAAAAGCATGAATCATCA
>JAGLKL010000262.1 GCA_023141075.1 Alphaproteobacteria bacterium | reverse complement strand
TTGCTCGTGCAAACCTGTGGGCACACCCAATATTTGCGCAGCGAAAACAGCTGGAAAACTTGGATAACCACCAAACCCTATTACGGCATCGGGTTTAAGTTTTCTAACTAAGAAAAAACCCTGCACCATGCCAATGGCCAGATTAAGTGCTCCTTTGAGCTTACCCGGAAGCCCTGCATGGGCAGTGCCGGATTTAACTTCGTGCACGGGAATATCGGAGAACATTTTGGTATATTTTTTCCCGCGTATATCCGTTACCAGTTCGACACGTACACCTCTTTGTATTAATTCACCTGCCAAAGCACTGGCCGGACTCATATGCCCGCCTGTGCCACCTGCAGAAATAAGAATGAATGGCGAATTGCTCATGAGCAATCCTCCCGAGATGCCGCGCTAACAGGAGAAGAACGACGCATTGTCATTGATGAACGCGCAATCGATCCACGCCTTCTCTGGCGCGTTAAGGCCAGCACCATACCCATAGTTAGTGCCATAGATAAAAGGGATGAACCACCATAACTCAAAAATGGCAGGGTCATGCCTTTTGTTGGTAATATGCTAAGGCTGGATCCTATATGGATAAGAGATTGAAAACCAAACATGGCAAGCAAGCCACCGGCGGCAAGCAGGCAAAATATATCCTGTGTTTGTTTTAGACGTTTAAATCCGCGCAGAATAATGAACAAGAACAATCCAACAACCAAAAGCGAGAAGATTATGCCCATTTCTTCGACCAGTACAGGGAAGATGAAGTCCGCATGCGCATCGGGGATTGAGTTTTTTTCAACACCCTGCCCCGGCCCTGTGCCAAGAATTCCACCATTTTGTATGGCTTTAATTCCACTATCAACCTGATAATTGTCGCTAACCTCCGGATGAATAAAATTATTGATCCGAGTATGAACGTGCTCAAAAGCAAAATAAGCACTGCACAAACCTATTGCTCCTAAAGCAAATAATATAGCCAAATAGCGAAACCGCAGCCCAGCTAGAAAAATTTGCACAGCAAACACCAAGGTCAGCACAACCGTCATTCCCAGATCAGGTTGAGCCAATAAGAGTGTGATAAGGAATAGATATAATGCGACAGTAACATGATAGCTATAAAATATAGGCTGGAAAGGTTTTTTACCAAGCATCGCTGTCTGCTTTTGTTTTTGCGGCTCCTGAAGCGCAGAAATTTCCCCTTTATGTGAGGCGATAAGCCAAGCGGCAACAACGGCAAAAGACGGTTTGACGAACTCACTAGGCTGAAGAGTATAGCCGAAAATTTCTATCCAGCGCTGCGCACCTTTGGCCTCTTCACCGAAGAAAAGCACCAGAAACATCATACCTATTGAGGCCAGTAATATAACGCTGGCCATGCGCCATATCACGCGTGGCGTAAACATTGACACACCCAGCACAATAAAAAATGAGGGGACAAGGAATATCAAGTGTTTTTGCAAAAAGTGATAGCCTCCGAGGCCAATACGCTCAGCCACTGAAGGGGAAGCGCTGGCAACGAGGGCTACACCAAAAACCATCAAAGACAATATAGCTGCGAGTAAAGCACGGTCTACTGTCCACCACCAAGCGCCCAGAAAAGACTGATCCATTCGGGAAAATGCTTTTGGATGGTAAGTTTCACTCATACTTTAATCCTCTTTCAGCGCATCTACTAATTGAGAAAAATGCTCTCCGCGTTTTTCAAAAGATTCGTATTGGTCAAACGACGCGCAAGCCGGAGAAAGTAATACAACC
>JAGLKL010000261.1 GCA_023141075.1 Alphaproteobacteria bacterium | reverse complement strand
ATTCCACGATGACTACCCTGTGACGCCTTTAACATCATTCTGGGCTGATACAGCAGGGCAAAAAAATATGAAATATGTCGTACAGACTCCTGAAAGTGTAGTTCAGAGGTGCCTCCTTATGGCAACTGACCCCGGTGATTTAATACTTGATCCGACCAATGGATCTGGCACAACATCTGTTATGGCCGAAAAGTGGGGGAGAAGATGGATTGCTATTGATACATCACGGGTGGCTATGGCACTTGCTAGAACACGTTTAATGTCTACGGCTTTCCCATACTATTTTCTTTCTGATAGCTCAGATGGAAAAAGAAAAGAGCAAGAAATTACTGGGAATTTTCAAATTGAAGGTTTAACGCACAATGATATTCGACAAGAGTTTGTTTATCACCGCGCACCCCATATTACTCTTGGGTCCGTCGCCAACAATGCCGAGATTGATGTGATCTGGGATAATTATCAGGAAAAACTGGAACCCTTGCGTGATGCACTAAACAAGACTCTTAATGAGACATGGGAAGAATGGGACATCCCGCGCGAGGCTGGGGACGGCTGGGATACTAAAGCACAAAAACTACATAAAGACTGGTGGGAACAACGCATTGCACGTCAACAGGAAATTGATAAATCCATCGCGCAAAAAGCCGATGTGGAATATCTCTATGACCGGCCTTATGAGGACAAAAACCGCGTTCGCGTTGCCGGACCGTTCACAGTTGAGAGCCTTTCACCGCATCGTGTCGTTCCGGCGGATGAAATTGAATTGCTTGAAGATATTGAAATTGCCGAAGGAAAACGTAAGTCTAAAGCTAAAAAAGTTGGAGAACCTTTAACTGACTTCTCGCAAATGGTGATTGAGAATCTCAGGACTGCCGGTGTGCAGCAAGGCGCTAAAGAAGACAAAATCAATTTCAATAGTATTGAAGGTTGGCCAGGTGTTTATGTTGGTGCAAAGGCAACCTTTACCGAAGGAAATGCAGAAAAAACCGCCGCCATATTTATAGGCTCGGAATTTGGTACTGTGACCCGCGCCGATTTGACTGCCGCCGCACGAGAGGCACTCGACACACGGTTTGACGCTTTGATTGCCTGTGGTTTTAACTTTGAGGCGCACACGTCGGAGTTAAATAAACTCGGTCCTTTGCCAATACTAAAAGCTAAGATGAACCCTGACCTGCATATGTCAGACGAAGTGAAAAACACCGGCGCAGGCAATTTATTCATTGTCTTTGGTGAGCCGGATGTGAAGTGGGATTTTGACGAAGACGGCAATATCGTTGTTGAAGTTTTGGGTGTAGATGTATTCGATCCTAAAACCGGCGATGTGCGTGCCAGCGGTAAGGATGACATCGCCGCATGGTTTATTGATACAGATTATAACGAGGAAAGTTTTTTCGTTCGCCATGCCTATTTCCTTGGCGCGAACGATCCTTATAAATCGCTTAAAACCAGTCTGAAAGCAGAGATTGATAGAGAGGCTTGGGAAACGCTCTACCGCGACAAGTCCCGTGCATTTCCAAGGCCGGATAACGGACGTTTTGCAGTCAAAGTCATAAATCACTTCGGCGATGAAGTAATGAAAGTTTTTGCGGTGTAGGAAAATTATAGATGGAACTGAATAGTATTACTGTTAAGAAGTTTAAAAAGATTAAGAAAGCAAAGATTAATCTTGCTGATCTAAATATATTAGTTGGAGCAAACGGTAGTGGAAAATCTTCAGCACTTCAGGCTATTCACCTTGCTTCATGCTTGATGCG
>JAGLKL010000260.1 GCA_023141075.1 Alphaproteobacteria bacterium | reverse complement strand
ACGTCTTTATGCAATATGAACAAATAGACCCCGAAACACGTATAGATTTGCCTGCGCAAAGCGTAGATACAGGAATGGGATTGGAGCGCATAGCTGCTACTTTAATGGGGTCGAATAATAACTACGATATCGATATTATGCGCGCGCTTATCGAGCACAGCGCTGATCTTACCGGAGTTGAACCAGATGGCGATATGGCAGCTTCTCACAAAGTCATAGCCGACCACATCCGCGCATCAGCCTTTTTGCTGGCCGATGGTGTGATGCCGTCAAACGAAGGACGCGGTTATGTTTTGCGTCGGATTATGCGCCGTGGTATGCGTCACGCGCATCTTTTAGGCGCGAAAGAGCCGTTAATGTACAAACTCTTCCCGACGCTACAAGCCAAAATGGGCGAGGCTTATCCTGAGCTAAAACGCGCTGAAGCGCTTATCACACAGACCCTTGAGACAGAAGAAAAACGCTTTAAAGTCACACTGGATCGCGGACTTAAAATGCTTGATGAACATACAGGGAAAGTGGCTTCCGGTGCGCAGTTCCCCGGTGATGTCGCCTTTAAACTCTATGATACGTATGGTTTCCCGCTTGATCTAACGCAAGATGCTCTACGCGCCAAAAATATCAAAGTGGACACAGATAAATTTGATGCCTGTATGGCAGAGCAAAAAGCAAAGGCAAGAGCGGCGTGGTCTGGCACGGGCGATGCGTCTAACGAAAAACTCTGGTTTGATATTCTCGATGAAGTCGGCCCAACTGATTTTCTGGGATACGATAAAGACACCGCCGAAGCTAATGTCTTGGCTATCGTCAAAGATGGCAAACGCGTTGATACATTGGAACAGGGCGAAGATGGTATCATCATAACCAACCAATCCTCATTTTACGCTGAAAGCGGTGGGCAGGTCGGCGATAAAGGTTGGCTAGGTAAGGACATTGATCTTAACCAAGCTGAATTAAGTGAGGCTTTTGATTTTGAAGGGGAAAGCGAAGATGCTGTTTGTGCAACAGTTTTTGATACTAAAAAATATGTCTCTTCTCTCAGTGCGCATTATGTAATATGTGCATATGGAGGAATGAAAGTAGGGCATAGCCTGCAAATGAAAGTTGACACAGAGAGCCGCGCTGCAATTAAATCCAACCATTCAGCCACTCACCTGATGCACGAAGCATTGCGCCGCGTACTTGGCGAGCATGTTTCACAAAAAGGTTCCTTGCAAGATGCTGATCGTACGCGCTTTGATATCTCCCAGCCCGTGGCTATGACACAAGCGCAAATCGCGGAGGTTGAGAGAATTGTCAATGAGGAAATCCGTGCCAATACGCCGGTGGAAACACGGCTTATGGCTATAGAAGATGCTCGCGAAACCGGAGCTATGGCACTGTTTGGCGAAAAATACGATGATGAAGTGCGCGTCCTTACAATGGGCAGGCAGGATAAAGATAATAAGCCGTTTTCAGTTGAGCTATGCGGCGGAACGCACGTAAAGCGTACTGGAGATATTGGCCTGTTTAAGATTGTTTCTGAAGGGGCACTATCTTCAGGCATTCGCCGCATAGAGGCCGTGACAGGGGAAAATGCACTAGCCTATCTGGATGAGCAGGAACAACGTCTCCATGACACGGCTAGCGTATTGAAAACGTCACATGCCGATGTATTAGAGCGCGTAAAAGCACTTCTCTCTGAAAGAAAGAGTCTAGAAAAAGAAGTATCAAAACTCCGCAAACAAGTTGCTATGAGTGGTGGAACATCTGATACCT
>JAGLKL010000026.1 GCA_023141075.1 Alphaproteobacteria bacterium | reverse complement strand
ATACATTTTGCTTGATGAATTTTTTCCAGTAGAACCGGAAAGATGGAATTTTAGCTTTCCTTGATCAATAATTCAGCAATCTGTACAGTATTGAGCGCTGCGCCTTTGCGCAGGTTGTCGCTAACGCACCAGAAATTCAAGCCGTTTTCCAGCGTTGGGTCTTTGCGGATGCGTGAGACATAAACATCATCTTCGCCCTGCACTTCTTTTTGTGTTACGTAGGATAAATTCTCGTTATCGAGATCAATCACTGTCACGCCGTCAAACTCACGCCATAGTTCTCTGGCTTTATCAGGAGATAATTCTTTTTCCATCTCAACATTAACCATCTCGGCATGACTGATGAAAACGGGAACGCGCACGCAAGATGCACAAACTTCGATGGCGGGATCGAGAATTTTCTTGGTCTCGGCTACCATTTTCCATTCTTCCTTGGTCATTCCATCATCCATAAATTTATCAATTTGAGGAATGGCATTAAAAGCGATCTGCTTCGGATAAACAGATGGAACCGGTGTTCCGTTCATGTATATGCTTTTGGTCTGGTTGAAAAGCTCATCCATCGCTGCTTTACCGGAACCGGAAACGGATTGATATGTACACACTACAACACGTTTGATTGTGGCCGCTTCGTGGATAGGCTTTAGAGCCACAACCATCTGAATGGTCGAGCAATTCGGATTGGCAATAACATTCTTCTTTGTATGTTCCTTAATTGCCTCCGGGTTAACTTCCGGCACAATCAACGGCACATCAGGATCCATGCGGTAATGACTTGTATTATCAATCACCACTGCTCCGGCCTTAGTCGCAACAGGAGAATATTGCTCAGATACCTTAGCGCCGGGAGATGAAAGCACAATATCAACACCCTTAAAGTCGAACTTTGCCAGATCCTGAACTTTAATTGCCGCATCGCCGAAGTAAACGTCCGAACCGGCTGAACGACTGGAGGCCAGAGCCACCACTTCATCAGCGGGAAAGTTACGTTCATGCACGATATTTAAAAGCTCACGGCCAACATTTCCTGTCGCACCGATGATTGCAACTTTATAACCCATTTTTTCTCCTATTCCTGTTCGTAATATCTATGGATAGCTAAGATACTGTGATAACTATGAATATATCCTCGCCTTGCAGAATTGCAAGTCTTTCCTTCGCCGGACCATAATGAATTTATGCGTGTGCAGAATGAATAAAAGTTATGGGGCTGACCCTAGGTTTAACGTTCCAAAATTACATGGTAATAAACGTAGTCCCCATCGCCGCCATCCTGAAAACATCCAAATGGCTGGCCGTTAAGAGAGCCTGTACCATCGTCGATATCCGGGACATCTTCTCCGGGCATCTCATAGTCATTCGAGCCGTCATCATACATACGCGTTTTATACTTAGCCAAATGACAGCTCTTCAATTTGGGAATCGTGCTACTACCGATGCCGTATTCCTCGTTAATTTTCAGACAAACCCTTTTTTTCAGTCCGACAAGATAGGCAATGATATCGTTACCACCCAAGCCGGTCAGACCGATACCGGGAACTTCCAGCTCTGCATTAAAAACCCATTCACCGGGCTGCCCGTCAGCCATGACATTTTCGGGCGCTGAATCGTAGGTCGCATTACCACCATCTGGATGAAATACACCTATATCTGTTGAATCAAGGTTATCAAACTCGTCATTTGAGGGTCTATTGAAACGTATTTTGTTAACGGGCACACCTGAACTAATCATTCCAACGACTTTCATGCTCACAGAAACCGGATATTGTGTGATTTTCGCAGAATTAATAAGGCGTATCTTGTTGCTGCCAACATTGCTGTCATCATCGCTGCTAGGCCGTACAGCATAAAACAGTGCGGCGAACAAAGCCACAGCGACGAGAATAAGAAACAGAATGTTTCCTCTTTGGTCGGCATATCGGATACTTCCTATAGCCTTTTCGAAACAAGCCTTACGCATAGTGAACTACTTTCTCTCCTTTTTCGAAAATATGTTTTTATAATCCATATTACTCTTTTTCAACAGAAATTTTGTTTATTTTTAACGACGCAGCGAGAGGATTAAGACTACATTCTTTTCCTACACATAAACTTATCCACGTTAACACAATTAAGACAATGGGTTAAACAATCTTTGATTTCAAGGTCTTTGTATATTTTCTGTAACTCATCCACAAAAGCCATAACCCCCTTTGTCTTAAGGACATCTTGCAACACTCTTATTTTTCGACGTATAAATTACACAAAAGAAGGATGAATGACATCCTAACAACAGACAAATTATGATATAAATTTGCTTATGACATCTCTTTTTCTTTTAGCAATACTGACATACTCACTCGTCATTCTGGCTGTGCTTTTTTACATTGACCTGAAGACGCAGCTTTTGCCCAATCGCTATGTGCTCCAGTTTTTTTTCAGCGGGCTGGCTTTTCATATTGTCAGCGGGTTCAGCCAAAACGCCCCCCACGATCTGCTCATTGCAACTTTAAGCAGCGCAGGGCTTTTGTTGGTGATTCGCAGCATAGGTAACAATTTCTATGGAAAAGATACTTTGGGTATGGGTGATGTTAAGCTCATTGGTGCTGCCGGGATTTGGCTGGGTAGTGAGTATATATTCCTTGCTATCACTCTGGGTGCGTTGGCCGGTGTTGCTCATGGATTAGGAATTATCATTTATTTTCGTTTAACGGCAAAAAAAATAGTGCCGCTTAGTAACCTGTCTATCCCTGCAGGGCCGGGCTTTATTGTCGGGATTGTCTTATGCGCAGCACTCAAATACCACGCCTTCATTCTCAGCGGGTTTTAAGAATCTTCTGGACATTGAAAAAAAACCAGTGCATTTCCTAATAGATATAACAACACTATATTAAGAGCTATTAAATAAACGTGGACGGAGATGAGGACATGGAGCATTTACTTGGCATAAAAGAGCTTAGCGCAGAAAAAATCAAAGAAATTCTAGATCGAGCACAATATTACGCAAAAGCTCTTAAAGATGGAAAGTGGGATAAGCAAAAACTAAAAGATAAAGTCGTCATGACTTTGTTTTTTGAGAATTCAACGCGGACAGTGACATCTTTTAATTTCGCAGCTCTGAGGTTAGGGGCGGAAATAGTTAACTGGAATGCTTCTGTAAGTTCACTGAGCAAAAAAGAAAGCTTTAACGATACGATTGATACGCTTGGCTCAATGAAGCCGGATGCTATTGTGATTCGTCACAACGAATATGACGCGCCTGTTAAAGTGGCCGAGCGTGTTGAATGTCCAGTCATTAATGCTGGCGATAGCTGGCGCGAACACCCGACACAAGCCCTGCTCGATGCTTTGACGATGATACAGGAAAAAGACACACTTGAAGGGCTGAATGTGGCGATCTGCGGCGATATTTCGCATAGCCGCGTAGCAAACTCAAATGCCTACCTGCTCACCAAAATGGGGGCAAATGTACGCTTTGTCGCTCCGGCATTCTTTAAGCCTGAAAAAATGCCTGCTGAGGGCATTTCTTTTTATGATTCTATGCACGAAGGCATCAAGGATTGTGATGTCGTGATGATGTTGCGCATCCAAAAAGAGCGTATGGATAAAAGCGAAGTTCCTGATGATGGAGCCTATTTTAAAGAATACGGCCTGACTCATGAGCGCCTGAAAGTCGCAAAACCAGATGTTTTGGTAATGCATCCGGGGCCAATGAACCGGGGCATTGAAATCACAGACGCTTTGGCTGATGATCCGAAATATAGCCGTATGACAAAACAAGTGGAAAACGGTGTCTATGCGCGCATGGCCGTTTTGGACTTGTTGCTTACGAGATAGAGCAAAGGAAGTTGGTTATGTTTTTCGTGATACTGATTTTGTTTATTGTTGCCTATCTTTTAGGATCAATTCCATTTGGGCTGATACTGACCAAAATATTTAAGGGTGTGGATCTGCGCAAAATCGGCTCGGGTAACATTGGAACAACAAATGTGCTTAGAACCGGTAACAAAACACTGGCTCTTGTGACATTGCTTTGCGATATGGGCAAAGGAGGAATCCCGATTCTTGTTATTTTTGGTGGTTTACCGGCCTTGCAAAGCAATGAATATATGGGTACAGAATTTAATATATTTATGGCTCTTACATTCGGTTTTGGCGCCATAATCGGTCATTGCTTTCCAGTATGGCTGAAGTTCAAGGGCGGAAAAGGCGTAGCAACGACATTTGGTGTTCTTCTTGCCGCTGTACCCTATAGCGGCCTAATCGCTATTGCGACATGGTTAATGATAGCCTTCACAACGCGCTATTCCTCGCTCGCAGCTTTATGTGCATATGCAATCGCTCCGGTCGCTACATTCTTTATATATGGCACGCTGCCCGCTGCTATTTGTGTAATAATCTCGGTCTTTGTCTGGATACGCCATAAGGACAATATCAAACACCTGCTATCCGGGACAGAAAGCAAAATCGGCCAGAAAGAAAACAAAAAGGATCACGAGTGAGAACACAAAAGAGATATAATCCCGCAAATAATTTAGATGAACAGGAGCGGCTGGATTGGCTGCGACTTATTCGCACAGATAATATCGGCCCGATCACTTTTTATCAGCTACTTGAACGTTTCGGCTCGGCTAGAGAAGCTCTTGAAGCGCTTCCTGAGCTTTCACGCCATGGCGGACTCAAAAAGCCTTTATCCCCACCTTCTCAAAGTCAGGTTATGGCCGAATATAAGGCTCTGACCAAACGTGGTGGATCGTTTATTACCGCGAAGGATAACTCTTACCCGCTGGCCTTAAGTGCGATTGATGATGCCCCGCCTGTGCTCAGTGTACTGGGTAATCCGGCTATGCTCAACCGACCCTGCATCGCCATTGTCGGTGCGCGTAATGCTTCGCTTAATGGCCGAAAGTTTGCAGGTAAATTAGCGGCAGATTTAGGTTCACGCGGGCAAATAGTAGTCTCAGGTATGGCTCGTGGAATTGACACAGCAGCGCATCAGGGCGCTCTGGCCAGTGGCACGATTACCGTAGTGGCTGGTGGGGTGAACGTTGTCTACCCGGAAGAAAATCAGAAGCTTTATGATGAAATCATTGAAAAAGGCGCGGTTATAGCTGAGAGCGCTTTTAGCTCCAAACCTTTTGCAGCCGCATTTCCACGCAGAAACCGGATTGTGTCAGGTCTGTCTGCCGCTGTGGTTGTGGTGGAAGCCGGTAAGCGTTCAGGATCACTTATCACAGCGCGTATGGCCGGAGAACAAGGGCGCGATATTATGGCTGTGCCCGGCTCTCCTGTTGATCCACGCGCTCAAGGGCCGAACCACCTCATACGTGAAGGTGCAACATTGGTGCGTAACGCTGATGATGTACTTGAAATATTGATGGACTTTTCCGGTAAAGGTTTTCGCGAACCTGTCGTACCGGCGCCGAATTTTATCCACGAAATTGTTGAAAACGATGCTCTTACCGGCGGAAATACACGGGAAATCCTTCAAGAGAAAATTCTTTCCAATCTCTCTTTTACACCGATTAATGTTGACGAATTGATCAGAGCGTGTCATGTGACTGTTTCCGAGTTGCAGTTAATTATAATGGAACTGGAGCTCGCCGGGCGTGTAAAACGCCTTCCCGGGAATAAAATTATCTTGGTAGAACAAGACGATAAACAATAAAAATAAGAGGCATAGTTTTGAATAAAAATCTTGTCATTGTAGAATCGCCAGCTAAAGCCAAAACTATTAATAAATATCTGGGTGCAGAATACGAAGTTCTTGCCTCCTACGGTCATGTGCGCGACCTGATTAATAAAGACGGTTCAGTACTTCCTGATGATGATTTTTCGATGAAATGGCAGATGAGTGATCGGGCTGACAAAACTATACGCGAGATTAAGAATGCACTGAAAAAAGCCGATGCCCTGTATCTGGCGCCTGACCCTGACCGCGAGGGAGAAGCTATTGCTTGGCATATTTATGAGCTCCTGAAAGAGGACAACCTGCTGGAAGGCAAAGATGTACGCCGCGTAACCTTTAGCGAAATTACCAAAGCGGCTGTAAAAAAAGCTTTTGAGAATGCGCGTAAACTAGACCAGCCTTTGATTGATGCCTATCTGGCGCGGCGTGCGCTGGATTATTTGTTCGGGTTTAACCTTTCACCTGTATTGTGGCGTAAATTACCGGGTTCGCGCTCTGCAGGCCGTGTTCAGTCTGTTTCATTGCGCCTGATCTGCGAGCGTGAGAGAGAGATCGAAATTTTTAAACCGCAGGAATACTGGACGATTGAAGCAGAACTGCATACAACCGAAGAAACCCCTTTTACCGCGCAACTGACCCACTTGGCAGGGAACAAGCTGGATAAATTTGATATTGGCAACGAAGAGGAAGCTAAGGCCGCAGCGCAGCGAATTGAGAATAAAAATCTCTCAGTTCGACAAATTGAGAAGAAACAGACGCGTCGCAATCCGCCTCCTCCCTTTATCACATCGAGTTTGCAGATGGAAGCGTCGCGTAAATTTGGCATGTCGGCATCGCGCACTATGCGTCTGGCTCAAAAGCTTTATGAGGGCTTTGATGAGGATGGCGGTCTTATTACCTATATGAGGACAGATGGTACGACTCTATCAGAAGAGGCCGTGGCTGGATGTCGCAAGGTGATCTCGAATGAATATGGCAATAAATATCTCCCCAAAGCGCCACGACTTTACAAATCCAAAGCCAAAAATGCACAAGAAGCACATGAGGCAATTCGTCCCACAAATTTGTTACACAAACCCTCTGAGATTCGTAACAAACTGGATAAAGATCAATGGCGGCTTTATGAATTGATCTGGAAACGAACTGTTGCTTCGCAAATGGAAAGTGCCGTTCTGGATCAGGTGATAATAGATATATCTGATGGCACAGATGATGTTGTTTTGCGTGCTCGTGGATCTGTCATTACCTTTGACGGGTTCTTGACGCTTTACCATGAGAGCAGTGATAACGGAAACGAGAATAGCAAAGAACGCCTCTTGCCACCAATGAAAAAGGATGGCCCAACCAAGCTTATCAAGACTATACCTGACCAGCACTTTACCCAGCCTCCCCCTCGTTATAGTGAGGCTTCGCTGGTTAAAAAGATGGAAGAGCTCGGCATTGGTCGTCCTTCTACTTATGCCTCAATATTGCAGGTTTTGCGTGATCGTGATTATGTAACGATGGAAAAACGGCGCTTTGTGCCGGAAGACCGCGGACGGTTGGTCACTACGTTTTTATCAAAATTCTTTAGCCGTTATGTGGATTACGACTTTACAGCCAATCTGGAAGAAGAGTTGGATGCTATCGCTTCCGGCCATGTGGCGTGGAAAGAAGTCTTGCGGCTGTTCTGGACAAACTTCAAAACCTCAGTTGATGAGACTAAGGATCTTTCAATTACCGAGGTAATCGATCACCTCGATGCCCAACTTGGTACACATTTCTTCCCTGAAGGCGATGAAGGGCGTGTGTGCAAGGCTTGCGGGGAAGACGAAAAAACACCCGATGGGGGGCGTCTTGGACTGAAATTGGGCAAATTTGGAGCCTTTATCGGTTGCTCTAATTATCCCGAATGCAAGTTCACCCGGCCTTTGATTGTGCCTAACGGAGATGGCAGCGAAACAGATGCACTGGCTAATGAGCCGAAAATCTTAGGCAAAGAGCCTGGAACAGGCCGTACAATTTCTCTACGCCGGGGGCCATACGGGCCTTATGTGCAGATTGATCCCGCCCCCGAAGCTGTGGACGAGGTTGAGGCCTTGAACAAAGAGGCTGAGAAAGCGCACGCTGAAAAAGTTAAAAAGGCTAAAAAAGACGATAACAAAGCACCGAAAAAGCCCAAGAAAAAAGCCCTGCCAAAGCCTAAACGTCAGGGATTGCCCGCCGGTACGAACACAGAAGATGTCACGTTAGAGATGGCTTTGGGGTTGTTGTCGCTGCCGCGTGATGTCGGCAAACACCCGGAAACAGGTGAGATGATACAAGCAGGCCTCGGTCGCTTTGGGCCATTTTTGAAACATCAAGGTATATTTACTTCCTTGCCCAAAGACGATGACCTTATGCATGTGGGCATGAATCGCGCGGTTGAAGTTCTCGCGCTCGGAGCAGAAAAACGCGCGGTCAGAGAAGCGGCAAAGGCTGCGAAAGAAGAAGAAAAAGCCGATAAACCCAAAATTAAGAAAAAATCTAAAGCCAAAAAGAAAAAATCTAAGAAGAAGAAGAAAAAGAAAAGCGCTTCTAAATAGGAAACGCTCGTTTTTTGTGTAGTATTTCACTGAAGAGTTATTCCAGTGTTAGAGTCTCTTGTTCTTCCGGCTCCGATTTCGAAGTGTCTTTCATTTTGTGAGCTTTGTACGAATCCAAGACTCCGATGAACAACCCCGCCCCAAAGGGCGAGGTATCACGTCATTGCGAACTGCCAACGGCGGTGAAGCAATCCAGAATCTTTCTTGTAGCACTAAGATCGCCACGCTTCGCTCGCGATGACGAACGCCGCAAGCGGCGAGGAATAAATCCCAAAGAGATTAAACAGTCATTCTATGTCAAAACTTTGCTTTACTCTTAATAGAATAAGGTCTAAACACCCCCCATGAACAAACTCACTAAAGAAACGGTTTTTGAATTTATCCAATCCTCCCCCAAACCTGTAACCAAGCGCGAAGTTGCTCGCGCTTTTGGTGTTAAGGGCGGAGAGAACCGGATTGAGTTAAAACAGCTTTTAAAAGCTCTCAAAAAAGAGGGCTCGATCACCAAACAGCCGGGCGGCGTTTATAGTGCGCCTGACAGCCTGCCTTCTGTAGCAGTTGTACGCGTTTGTGAAATCGATCTGGATGGCGATGTCTTTGCTTTCCCTCTTGAGTGGGATGAGGAACTACACGGAGCGCCGCCGCGTATTGAGATTATTCCCGACAAGAAGAATTCCGGACACGTACATGAAGGCTCCCGTGCTTTATGCCGTTTATCACGTACGGGGGATAAGGCTTATGAAGCACGGATTATCAGGCTAATCGATCAGGGTTCACGTTATGAAAGCGACCATATCCTTGGCATCTTGCGTTTGCAAAAGAACGGGGCTGTGCTCCAGCCTACCGATAAGCGTGCAAGATACGATTTTGATGTGGATACAGGGGACTTTAACGGTGCCAAAGATGGCGATCTGGTGAGTGCAGAAGTTCTCCCATCACATGGTCTGAAACGCAAGCGCGTACGCATAACCAAAGTTTTGGGGCGGCAGGGCGATCCCAAAACTATTTCTCTGATTGCTTTACATGAAGCGGGTTTAAGCGATCATTTCCCGCAGGCTGTTTTAGAAGAAACGAAGGATTTGAAAGTTCCACCACTTGGCAAACGCGAAGATTTGCGCTCTGTGCCTCTTGTAACTATTGATGGGGCAGATGCCCGTGATTTTGACGATGCGGTATTTGCAGAAAAAACCAAAGATGGCGGCTTTCACCTGATTGTAGCCATTGCCGATGTTGCACATTATGTACGCTTTGGTTCGGCTCTGGACAAGGAAGCGCAAATGCGCGGGAACTCAACTTATTTCCCTGATCGCGTAGTCCCGATGCTACCCGAAGCTTTGTCCAATGATTTATGTTCTTTGCGTCCCGGAGAAGTACGTGCGTCGCTGGCAGTGCATCTTTATATTGATGAGGCAGGGAAATTGCTGCGTTATAAATTCGTACGTGCCTTGATAAAATCCCATGCGAGGCTGACTTACGAACAGGTACAGGCTGCGCGTGACGGCAATGGAGATTCCACCACCACACATCTTATGGATAATGTGATAATTATGGATAATGTGATAAATCCTCTTTATACAGCCTATAAAATCCTTGATAAAGCACGTACAAACCGCGGCGCACTGGATCTGGATTTACCGGAACGCCAAATCCTTATCAATGAAAAAGGCGTTATGACCGGCGTTAAAACGAAGATACGTCTTGATGCTCATAAGCTGATTGAAGAATTTATGATTTTGGCCAATGTCGCTGCGGCCAGTGCTTTAGAAGATAAGAATAGAGACCGGAAGAGTCATGGCGACACTCCATGCGTCTACCGTATTCACGATAAACCTTCTTATGACAAGCTCGAAGGAGCACGCGAGTTTATCCAAAGCTTTGGCCTGTCTTTGCCTAAGGGGCAGAACATAAGACCAAAGCAGATTAACGGCCTTTTGCATGCTGCAACCAAGCTGCCCTACTCGCATCTGATCTCACAGATGGTATTGCGCACGCAAAGTCAGGCGCTCTACTCGATTGATAATATCGGGCATTTTGGTCTTGCACTTGAGCGTTATGCGCATTTTACCTCCCCTATCCGCCGCTATGCTGATTTGCTGGTGCACCGGGCTTTGATTGGTGCGTACGATCTGGGTGATGGCAAAATGGAGAAAGAAGAAAAAGCACGCATCGAAGAAATTGCCCAGCATATATCGGAAACCGAGCGCACCTCTATGGAAGCTGAACGCTCGGCTGTTGATCGCTTTACGGCGAGCTATCTCTCTTCTCACATTGGCGCGGAATTTACCGGTGCGATTAATGGGGTCACACGCTTTGGGCTTTTTGTCACGCTGGATGAAAATGGCGCTGACGGCCTTATTCCGATGCGTAGCTTAAGTGATGATTTCTATATCCATGATGAAGCCGCCCATGCTCTGGTGGGGCGGCGCACAAGGCAAATATTCAGGTTGGGCGCACGTATGCGCGTGGTCATTAAAGAAGCTGACGGGATAACCGGCTCTTGCATATTTGCTCTGGCACCGGGGCAAAAAGGCGCAGATATTGAAGGGATGGCCAAACCTAAAATCCAGAAGCATGAAACGCGTAGAGGACAAAAAAATACTCCCCGGCGAGGACACCAGAAAAATTCTTTCCGGCGCAGGTGATAAAATCGATAGAATCCTTTATCTAATTACTTGACATTTTTTGCAAAACATTTCATAAAGCCACCTTGATTGTAGAATTCAGGATTAGGTTATGGCGAAAGCATCATACATAAAAGTGAGATTGGAAAGCGAAGCCGGGACGGGATACCGCTATTATACAAAACGCTCTGCTCGCGCGGAATATAAGATCAAGAAGAAAAAATATGACCCTTGGGCCGTTAATCCTAAGACGGGTAATAAAGGTATGCATGTGATGTTTATCGAAAAGAAAATGCCACCATCGAAAAAATAGATTTCCTTTTAGAGTCTAAACCCATAGCTATGCTGTTAACGCAAAACGCCCCACTTATTTCGAGGGCGTTTTTTGGTGGTTGATAGCTGCTAT
>JAGLKL010000259.1 GCA_023141075.1 Alphaproteobacteria bacterium | reverse complement strand
AAATAGTTGCGACTGGCGTTACGTAATATTATCTGCCCAGAGTCTAAACCCTAAGGAGCAAACTGCTCTTGATAGATACGCTCTTCCAGATGGTTTTCAGGGTCAAACAGCAATGTTGAGGATATATCCGGCGCTTCTTCAACATTGATAATCACGCAATCACGTACTTCCTCTGAGTCTGCTGTGGCGCTAACCGGGCGTTCTTTGGGGCTGATAATCTCAAAACGCAATTTGGATGTATTGGGAACAAGTGCGCCGGGCCAGTGACGCGGACGAAATGCACTAATCGGCGTAAGCGGCAGAACATTAGCCCCCAAAGGTACAATCGGCCCTCCTACCGAGGAGTTATAGGCCGTACTGCCCACCGGTGTAGAGAGCATAATCCCGTCACAGACCAGCAATGGCAGCCGTACTTCATCATTAACAAATACCGTGATATTGGCCGAGCTGTGTTCTTGCCGCAAAAGGGAGACTTCGTTATAGGCAATGGCGTCGTGCTTCTTGCCTTTCACATCAGTGGCTTGCATGCGCAAAGGATGAATGACGTGGCTTTGCGCGTTTCTTATACGCTCAACCAGATCATTGTTCTTATACTCATTGAGCAAAAACCCAAGAGTGCCAAGATTAAGCCCGTAAAGAGGCAAATCCACACCGGTAAATTCATGCAGGGCGCATAACATCGTCCCGTCGCCGCCCAGAACAACAATCGCTTCTGCGTTTTTTATATCCTTTTCATGCCCGTATCTCTTTTTCAACTCGCGATAAGCGGTTTGTGGACGGGGATTGTCTGATACAAAGAAATAAAGCTTCATATGTTTTCTTACCTATGCTGTTCCTGCCATTTTATCGGATCATTTAGGAACGCCTCAACAGAAATGAGCGTTTCTTCATCAAAATAATGATTGAGTTTGGCAACCTCCAACGTATCCCACCATGTGGTCAGAGCATGCAAAGTCACGCCAAGCTCTCTCATATTCTGCTCGCTTTTTTCGAAAATCCCATAATGGAAAAGAACAAAAGCGTGGCTAACATTAACACCTGCCTTGCGCAATGCCTCGATAAAGATGACCTTGCTGCCGCCATCAGTTTGCAAATCTTCGATCAGCACAGCATTTGTCGTTTTCCCTTTTTTGTTTTTCTCCGGCAGATGGCCTTCAATTTGCGCCATACGGCCATAGCCTTTAGAGGTTTTACGAACATACACCATAGGCTTGTGCAAACGATCTGCCAGCAATGCCGCATATGGAATCCCTGCAGTCTCACCACCGGCCAGCACATCTATATTCTCAGCGCCCACTTCCGAAGCCAAAAGACGTGCTCCGTCACGCATAAGTGTATCGCGTTCATTTGCAAATGAAATCAATCGGCGGCAGTCAATATAGACCGGGCCTTTTTTCCCGGATTTATAGACAAAAGGCTCTTTGGCATTGAACAAAACGGATTTTGTCTGGATCAATGCTTTTGCAGCGCGATGCGCCATTTCTCTTTTTTCCTGTTCGCTCAGGGAGGCGGGAGGTTGCTCACCAATCAACTCAAAAAGCTCTGACATCGTCGATTCAGTTGCTGCCAGCACTTTGGCCAGACTTTCAGTCGAAGGCCATCTGGGCTTTCCTTCCGGGCTTGTGCGTTTGCTTTTATTAAATGAGGTTGGATCTAATCCGGATTTTTTTGCCAATCCTGAGGGGGAATAGCCTTTTGCAGCAGCCAATCGATCTAGTCCTTGCCATATTTGAGCATGTGTAAACATGAATAATTATCCCGTCTTGTTAATTCAAAAGAATATC
>JAGLKL010000258.1 GCA_023141075.1 Alphaproteobacteria bacterium | reverse complement strand
TTGAGAATCAAGTATAATTTCTGAAGCATAGCCATAGCTACGGTGATGAAATTATGTGAAGATAATCAAGAAAATTCCTCAAACAAAATGTATTATCCTTAAGTGAAACTACTATGTTTATTTCTTCAGCATTGGGCAAGCTGCATCTGAAGCAGAACGCGGATTTCTTTTCACCAAGAAACGGTAATATTTAACCCGAATATTCTTCTGACAACTACTAACCATGCGTGGTTGGCCACTATATTCGCCTCTGCGCAACTCTCCTCGTCTGCAACGCACTTTACAAATTTGCTGCGTAACATCTAAGGGGTTAGAAGGATTCCAGCAAAAACGGTATGTCCCCGTCTTAGGATTGTACTTTAGGGGTGAACGTATCCCTATCGCCCGAAATCCACCGGCCTTAGTCTTGACTCCCTCATCGAGAGCATCGAGAGCATCGAGAGCATCAAGCCCATCATCATCTTCCGGTAAACCTTTCAGCTCACCTTCTTCTCCATCCACTTCGATAGTGATGAAGTCTTCTTCCAGTTCTTCTTGTTCCGGCATAGCTCTTATCTCCTTACGACCCTGTTCCTGTAGAAGTAGAAGTGGAAGTGGAAGATGATGTTGCGTCAGCAGATTGCTGCTCATGCTCTTCTTTTGTCAGCTTTTCAAGATCTTCCTGTTCGTCCTTATCCAAACCGTGAATCTGGCTGAACTGACTTACCTTCTCAAGCTTGTCGGCCAACTCCGTATTATCCTCTACGGTGTTAGAGGCTTCCTGCGTAGTTTGATCAGAAGACGGAGCACTTTCGATCCCTGCTTCCACATCAACAAAATCCTGATTTCTATCTTTTTCTGCCATATTAACCTCCATATAGTGGTTCCCTAAATTTTCAGGGAAGTTAGCTGTAAGTTTGTGATAATTCTTGCCATGATAGTATACTAACCATAACAAGTCCATGCCAATTCTTACACCTACAACTTGCTTCTTCACGTCTTCATGCTTTAAAAGAATGCGTATGAACAAGACAACCACGCACACCCAAAAACACCGCAGCGAGCTTCTCATGCCCGCAGGCTCATTAGAGCGCCTAAAAGTAGCTGTGCTTTATGGCGCGGACGCGGTTTATCTGGGCACACCGGATATGTCTTTGCGCACCAAATCAAAATTCACTCTGGAAGAAGTCAAACAAGGCATTACCTTCGCCCATAAACACGGTGTACGTGTTTATCTGACTTTGAACCTGTTCACCCATAATAAAGACATTCCCAAGCTGGGTGATTATATCGCCACGCTGCGCGATATTCAGCCTGATGGCGTGATTATTGCCGATCCGGGAGTCTTTGCGTATTTGCGCAAACATGCGCCGGAATTCACACTCCATGTCTCCACACAAGCCAATGTGTGCTCTTGGGCAACGGTGGATTTTTGGGCAGAGCAAGGCGCGGAGCTGGTTGTACTGGCGCGTGAAGTCACCTTTAACGAGCTTACCGAAATCCGCGAGAAATGCCCTGATATCAGGCTGGAATCTTTTATTCACGGCGCAATGTGCATGACCTATTCCGGACGCTGCCTGCTCTCGAACTTTATGGCCGAGCGCGGGGCTAATCAAGGGAACTGCGCGAATTCGTGCCGCTGGCAATATAAGGTGCGTTTAAAGCTCAAAGACGGGTCAATAGAGGAGCTTGAACTTAGCGAGGAGAACATGAAAATGTTCGACTTTGTCCTTGAAGAAGGCCACCGCCCCGGCGAGCTAATGCCGATTATTGAGGATGAACGCGGCTCTTATATCCTTAATTCCAAAGATATGTGCCTGATGCCG
>JAGLKL010000257.1 GCA_023141075.1 Alphaproteobacteria bacterium | reverse complement strand
TATAAAGTCAGGGAGAAAATAAAATAGTTGCGACTGACGTTTAATAGGAAATTTCGAGTTGTTTTTATTGAGGAACAGAAAAGCTCTCACCGCCGCTTCTTTGCGGCAACAAGTCATCCAGATTTGGAATATCGATATCATCCTGTGGCAATGTTGCAGGATCAACTCCGTTAAGCCGATAAGATACATCCCTGAGTTTGCGCATAACCTCTAAGTGCCTCATCATAAACTCCAGATCAGTGCAGACAGGTTCGTCTTTCTTAAGCCATGCAAGAAAGTCCTGAGCCTCTTTTTCCATCACCCCGGCCAGTTCTTCTTTCTGCCGGGTCGTGACACCCTCTTCCGTGTAAAAATGATCGAGATAATCCGAAGCCATGGAACTTGGATTATTACAATAAGCATTATAGGCATCGGCCTTGGTTGCGTATTCCACCGCCATCTTCATCAGCGTAAAGCTGTCATCAGGCGCCTGCTGCTCTTGCGCATGAAGCGGCTCGGCTAAAGCCACCAGCCCCGCAATCAAAAACAATACTCCGATAACTTTATTCATAATAACTCCTTATAATACCCTAGATAACGCAGCTCACGACAGGGTTGTTTATTACCCTAAATCCCATTTTAAGCGTGACTAGGCACTTTGGAGCGCCGCGTAGTTAAACCTACGCAAGCTACGAAGTAACGCAGCTCACGGTTAAAATTGAGCAGCTCTGCGCAATCGATCGTTAATCGCTACACCAACCCCATAATCTGGCACATCCATCACAGCAATCGCTTTATGCGCGGGGTCATCAAGCTGATGCAACATAGAAAACAAATTCGCCGCAGCCTCATATAAATCCCCTTCAAGGCTCAAATGAGCAACCGAACCTTCCGGTAAAGCTTTAATAGCTTGCTCGCCACTACTGCGCATCCCAAGAGATTGTGCAGACCCGAAAGTCAAGAGCGCTTCGCCTTCTTCCACATCAACAACGCTCAGGCGCACAGGCGTAGCAGGTGCATAATGACACAATAACTGTCCCGGAGATTTTACATCCCCGCTTTCCTTATTACCAAGATCATAGCCAACCTTACAACCAAGAACTTCCGAAAGCTTTTCATCTGTCACAGCCCCTGGACGCAAGATAGTTGGATTATCACCCGTACAATCGAGCACTGTTGACTCCAAGCCAACCTCGCTCGCCCCGTCCGCCAAAATCATCTCAACCTCATCACCCAGACTTTGTGCAACATGAGCCGGTGTTGTTGTGCTCAGTGTCCCTGATTTATTTGCACTTGGTGCAGCAATCGGCACCCCGCTCGCAGCAATCAGTGCACGCGCCGTCTTGTGCGAGGGAACGCGCACAGCCACGCTCGGCAAACCCGCACTAACCAGATCAGACAAGCCGCTATCCTCGCGTTTACGCAAAATCAAAGTTAGAGGCCCCGGCCAAAAAGCTTCGGCCACAACCTTGTCCTGCTCGCTCATATGGGCAATCTCTTGGGCAGCATCAATATCATTTACATGCACAATCAGCGGATTAAACTGCGGCCTCCCTTTGGCCTCAAATATACGCGCCACCGCTTTGCCGTCCAGTGCATTAGCCGCCAAGCCATACACTGTTTCAGTCGGCATACCAACCAGACCGCCGCCTTTTATAATAGCGGCAGCCCTGTTTATTGCCTCTAAGCTCGCACTAATAATCTGAGTCATAATAATTTTCGCCCTAAAATACGAGCCACTATAAAAGCTCTGCAAAACTTTGTAAAATATGAATATTACGCCAGTCGCAACTATTTTATTTTTTCCCTGACTTTATACAAGCCGTAAC
>JAGLKL010000256.1 GCA_023141075.1 Alphaproteobacteria bacterium | reverse complement strand
CCGCCCTCAGCAATCAACGGTACGGATATGTCCACATTATTGATTTTGAATGATTTTTCGAGGGTGTCACAGGCAACACTCAGAGTTTCTTCAACTTCTTTCTCCGGCACTTCGAAAATCAGCTCATCATGGACTTGAAGAAGCATTTTTGCAGATAAATTAGCTTTTTTAAGTGCTGTGGGCATGTGTCCCATAGCAATTTTCATGATATCAGCGGCGGTGCCTTGCAGGGGCGCATTGATAGCCTGACGCTCTGCAGCCCGCACGCGTGCTTGGTTTTTATCCTTCAATCCGGGAATAAAGCATTTGCGCCCGTATAATGTTTCTACATAGCCCTGATCTTTGGCAATTTGCTTGGTAGTCTCCATGTAATCCCGAATCTCATGGAACTGCGCCAGATAGCGCTTGATGAATTCACCGGCCTCTCTAACCGGACATCCAAGCTGTTTAGCCAGTCCAAAACCGGATATGCCGTAGATAATACCGAAATTCACGGCCTTGGCTTGTCGCCGAATTTCGGGAGTGACATTTTCCAGAGGCACGCCGAACACACGCGACGCGGTCAGGGAATGAATATCCACACCGTCCTTAAAAGCCTGCTTAAGCGCCGTCACATCGGCCATCTCAGCAGCAAGCCGCAACTCAACTTGGCTGTAATCAACCGAAATAAGGACGCATCCTTTTTCAGCAATAAATGCCTCGCGTATCCTGCGCCCTTCTTGGGTGCGAATAGGAATGTTCTGCAAATTAGGATCAGAGGATGACAGGCGTCCCGTACTCGTGCCGGTCATATGGTAAGACGTATGGATGCGACCGGTATCCGGATTTATTTGTTCCGGCAACGCATCTGTATAAGTAGACTTAAGTTTTGCTAACCCGCGGTGCTCCAGAATTTTTGTAACGATATCATGTCCTTCAAGAGAGAGTTTTTCCAGTACATCCACACTTGTTGAATAACTGCCTGTCTTGGTTTTTTTGCCACCTTGTAAACCCATCTCACCGAACAGAATTTCTCCGACTTGTTTAGGTGAGGCAACATTAAACGGATGTCCGGCCAGACCATATATTTCCTCTTCCAACGTAGCGAGCTTTTTGCCAAACTCCTCGCTCATTTCGTGCAAGGCTTTGGGATCGATCTTTATGCCTTCAAGCTCCATAGCTGCGATAATGGGAATAAGCGGGCGCTCTATAGTCTCGTAAACCCGCACCATCTTCTCAGCCGCTATACGGGGCTTAAGTATGTGGTAGAGCCGCAAAGTTATATCCGCATCCTCAGCGGCATAATCCACAGCATCCTTAATAGCAACCTTATCAAAAGTAACCTGTGCTTTGCCTTTTCCGGCGACTTCTTCAAACTTGATCGGTGTGTGCTCCAGATACAGCGCCGAGAGATTATCCATGGAATGAGAATGACTCGCTCCGTCCAGCACATAAGACATCAGCATTGTATCATCACAAGGGGCGGTCTCGATTCCTTCCTTGGCAAAAAACTGCCAGTCATATTTCATGTTATGACCGATCTTTAAAACGCTCT
This sequence comes from Alphaproteobacteria bacterium, assembly GCA_023141075.1. GTDB lineage: Bacteria > Pseudomonadota > Alphaproteobacteria > Micavibrionales > Micavibrionaceae > UBA1672. The sequence continues at coordinate 274 of JAGLKL010000256.1, read as the reverse complement.
CATCTTCCAATAATGGCTTGAGCAGATTCAGACAAAGCGCTTTATCCATCTGCTCTATGTCGCTTTCATTATTGATCGCGCCAAACAGATCAGTCTCCTGCACATGCCCCAAAGGAATATAGGCCGCTTTGCCCGGTTCGATAGCCAAAGAAATACCGACCAGATCAGCTTTAGCAGGGGTAAGTCCTGTGGTTTCCGTATCAATCGCTACATGGCCTATTTTCTGGGCACGTTCTATCCATTTTGTCAAAGTCTTCTCATCATTGATCAGCGT
>JAGLKL010000255.1 GCA_023141075.1 Alphaproteobacteria bacterium | reverse complement strand
GCTTATGCGTTTATCTATAACTTTGTAGCGAAACATCCAGCTTAGAAGCCGACCATTGTCATAGTCGTCTTGTTGCAATATATGCAAATAGCGCATAAGTCGCCGTCCGGCAAAAACCAGAAATGTCAGCAGTGTAAAAAATTCTATGGCGAGTTCCGCACTCATTAGGTCAAACTTCTTTTAGATCAAACTTCTTTTAAAAATTCGCTGATAATTTTTATAACCTGATGTCGCCCACTTTGCAAAACGGAATAATGATCTTGGCCATTTAGTAGATGTAACTGGGAATTTTCAATCAGCCGATCGTATTTTTTGCCGATAGAAGGCGGTGTTTCCGTATCTTCTGTGCCGTAAATAAGGGCAACCGGGCAGGTGATCTGTTTAGCTTCTTCTACCAGATCTTCGTTGACTACCCGTACAAATAGCTTACGCATAACGCCGGAAGTATGATTGTAATCAGCGCTACCGAAAAACTTTATGATCTTTTGTTTTAAAGAACCTTCGGGAACAAGGTGCCGTAAAATTTTAAACAAATGAACCCGCAAATAAAGATAAAGTCTATGGCACAATGGGCGGTGCTTTTTTAAACCTGCGCCTGCAATATATACCATGCCTCGCACGCATTCGCTATGGCGTGCAGCCAACTGTGTTCCTATGCGGCAGCCATAAGAATGCCCGACCCATATGACCGGGGGCATGTTAGTTTCTTTCATCCACGCAGCAATCGCATCGGCGTGTTGCGATGTGTCCCATTCCTCAGGCGGCTCAGGTGCTTCGCCAAAGCCCGGAAAATCAAGCGCTATATGTTTGGCATGTTGTTCCAGTGAAGAAATTAAGGGCTTAAAGTTCTTATGAGATAGCCCCCAGCCATGCGCCCAGACAATAACCGGGAGAGAAGTATCGTCTTCTTTTCCTCCGGTGGTATATGCGAATGTGGCGTTATGAGAAATGAATTTTTGCACGTGTTTGTCCTTTTCTTCCCCTTTCAAGAGAGACTGTTTCGTGGTTAAATGCAATGCACACTTTTTATTAATTTTTAGCACTGATTACTAGCTAACAATAGCCATCTTTTAACTACTCAAATCTATAGGCGACTGACCCATGGCTCAAACCAAAAACAACAAAACCGGTAAAAAGACTGTGGCTGTATTTTATGGCGGACGCTCTCCAGAGCATGATGTGAGCGTGATTTCCGCACTACAGGCATTGCAGGCTTTCGATACGTCGTTATATAACATCATTCCCGTTTATATCGCGCCTGATGGAGCGTGGTATACGGGAGATATCCTGCGCGAGCGTCATAATCTGTTACTTGATGCGCGGGGAATGACAGAAGTCACAGAAGTCACTATTGATATCAAGGGTGATCGCGGAGGCAAACTATTGCCCAAAAAGACAGGGTTTTTTGGCGCGGCCAAGCCCATTCATTTCGATGTGGCTTTCCCCATTTTTCACGGGCTTTACGGCGAGGACGGCAACATTCAGGGGCTATTTGAACTGGCAAATACTCCTTATGCAGGGATGCGCACCAAGGCTTCGGCCATTTTGATGGATAAGGTGACAACCAAATTCGTGCTTCACTGTCTGGGTATTCCGTGCCTGCCTTATGCGGTGGTTCGCCGCCCGGAAGATGGGAGCTATCAGGTCGATGAAGAAACACTGCAAAGCCTGTTCGCGCCTCTTGGATTCCCTTGCATTCTCAAACCCGTGCATCTGGGTAGCTCAATCGGTGTGGCCAAGGTGAATAGCGTCGAAGAAGTAAAGGCCTGCCTGCCTGCCATTTTCGAATTCGATGACTCCGCAATCGCCGA
>JAGLKL010000254.1 GCA_023141075.1 Alphaproteobacteria bacterium | reverse complement strand
TTCCATTGATCTTGCCAGTCCTGGGAAAGGAAGCACCGGAGGGATTGAGGAACACATGACCAGGACGCTGCATAGCAGGGATATCGTAAGGGATTTCATAGAGTATGTCGGGTATCCTTACACGGCCATGTCAAAGGCTTTGTTCTGGATGTTGGGACACGGTGTCGGGCTGGAGAAGATGGCAAAGAACAAAGACCTTCACGGCATGAACGGGGCGTCCGATGCAAGATACTGGCGCGCTGTTCTGGTTTCTGCTCTCGAGATGATATCCCTGAAGTTCAAAGAGGGAGACAGGTCTTGCAAAGTGGACAGGATTAAGGGACGTCGCAGTTTCTCACAAGATGATCTTATTATACGGGAAAGATGAACGTGATGTTTTACTCGTACACGTCCTATGACCTCGCCAAAACACCGATGTTTCTGCGGATTTTAAAAAGGTACTGTCAGGAATCAAGGGTATGCGGGAGTGCATCGCGCAGGGGTTTTCTAGCGGCTGGGGTCAAAAACGAGGTTAACTTTGTGAACAAATAGTGGAGCATAACGCATTGTTTTTATTTACTATTCTATAGGAGAGTTAACCAAGGTTAACCTAAAAAATACGGCAGAAAATGAATATTTATCGGATATTTTCTGTCATACAAAGTGTGTATTAGTGTGTATTTTTTATCTTGTAAAAGTGTGTATTAGTGTGTATTATTATGACGGAGGGGAAGAAGGGAATGGACTCGAGAGAGATTATAAAAAAGCTCAAAAAAGACGGATGGTTTGAGGTTGCTCAGAAAGGAAGTCATAAGCAATTTAAGCACCTTACAAAACCCGGACGCGTTACGGTGCCTCACCCGAAAAGGGATTTGCCGAGAGGAACGGTAAAAAGCATAGAAAAACAAAGTGGCGTCAAATTCTGAATGGCGCTTTATGCCCAAGGAGGGGCAAAGTAAATGGACTATGTAGCAATATTGCATAAGGAAGATAAAAGCGATTACGGTGTTAGTTTCCCGGATTTTCCCGGATGTGTGACCGCCGGAAGAACGCTTGACGAAGCCAAAGATATGGCTGCCGAAGTCTTGGTATTTCATATTGAGGGTTTGCGCGAGGATGGGGAATGCCTCCCGGCGCCCTCTAATCTGGACGATATCGCCAAAAATCCCGATTTTGCGGACGGATTTGCCTTTATTGTGTCCGTTAAGGAAGCGGATAAAGCTGTGCGGATCAATATTACGGTACAAAAAAGCGATCTTGACGCGATCGATGCCGCCGCATCTGCAGCTGGAATGAAACGTTCGGCATTTTTGGTTAATGCTGCGCTTGACCGGTAAAAAGGATCCTGCTTCCCAAAAAGGGAAATGGTTCGGTTTTTGTAACACGTTTTGTTACACAAAATGTCACACATTTAAATGTCGTTCATAATATTATATATACATATCAATATGTTATAGCATATGTGTACGCAGGTTCGAATCCTGCCCCCTCCACCATTTACATTTCCCAAGACATCCAGAGAAATCCAGTGAACCCCTTTATTTACAAGGGTTTCCACGTTATAATACTCCTTAATCGTCCCAAAAATTCCAGCACCTTCCAGCAATTTTGTTGGTACTTTTGTTGGTATTTTTAAAAAAGCCGAAAGGAGATACCAACACATGAAGCTTAACGATAAGGTGTGCAAAGCTGCGAAGCCTAATGATCCTCCGTCTAAAACGCCTAAGAAATTGGCAGATGGTGATGGGTTGTATCTTTGGATCATGCCTAACGGGCGCAAATATTGGCGCTTTGTATACAGGTTTAACAAGAAGCAAAAGATGATGGCTCTGGGTGTTTACCCTAT
>JAGLKL010000253.1 GCA_023141075.1 Alphaproteobacteria bacterium | reverse complement strand
CCAAGTTTTTTATATTCAAGCTCTAAAATCTGATTTACGACCCGTTGCATTTTCGCACGGACTTCATCTATACGGCTTTTCTGGATTGGGCCAACGGAAAACCCCCGGCTCTTAAGCGCTTCATAAAGGCGTTTTCCGATAAGTTTGGCGTATTTATTTACAATCTCACGATCCACGCGTACATGCTTTAGCTCGTGTTTTATGATGGACTTGCGCATACAACTGTCATTGTATAGCTCTTTGGCAATTACGATTTCGGGATCGATCTTCAACTCAACCAAGATTGTGTCATACCAGATGCATCCATAGCCGAAACGATCATCTGTCACATGGCCGAATGTCATTTTATGGCGCAGTTCAATCTGCCCTCTCATGAAGCCCTGTGTGATGGTTTTGCCCTGAAACGCGTAAGGATCAACGGTGTCGGTCTGATAAGCTTGTATCTGTTGAAGTGTCTGGCTGTGGTCGTACTTAACCTTCGCAGTGCTCGGTATGACATCGATTTTGGTCGGGGCATGAGCCGGACACGTTATTGTATTCCCGGCCAGAACCAGAACCAGAATCGACGACAAAATTACAGGATCAAAACCAATCATTTTTTAAGTCTGCCGTTTGTTTCACGGTTAGTAAAGCACTGCCGACCTTACTTTGATCTGTGTATAGTATATCAGAAAAGTAAATATCTTTTTAAAATTGTGAAAAAGAGAGAAAATACACGTATTGGATAATAATGACTAGCGCTCGTAGCCAAACAGATATCTTGCTACCACGTACGGAAGACCTAGAATATTAAGTGTCGTAGTTGCCAAGAGAGTCATTAGTATTTCTTTATCCAATACAAACGGTGTCGGCAAAAACATATTCAATAAAGTATAACAAGAGAAAAAGGCAACAATGAAAATCAGCCAGCGAGAGACTGTTTTTTCTATCCATTTAAACATCTTTTCTTGAAGATCCATACGCTGCTGCGCTAGATCATTAGCGAGTTTTTTTGCCCGGAGATCTTCTTTCTCTATATCTTTTTTATCCGGTACTCTTTCGTCTGACGGCGCATTTTCATAACTTCGACTCATGCGCAACAGAACGCGACTCTTTTTCTCGCTTTCATCAGACATAAACCACTATTCTCCGTCCGTTCCGTAGAATTTTGTTATGCCTTCCAAGCTTCTTTCTACAATATCTTTATCATCAAGCTTTTCATGAGAACCTTTCCCATTGGCTATTGACCAAGGGCTGCCTTCTTTATGAGTAATATTGCTTAATCTAAATGCTGTATAATTCTTATACGGATCCCATACTGCATTGATTATGCTATGGACTTCCTGATCGTTCTTATCGACGACTGTAAATTCCGGTTTGCCGATTTCATGTGTTTTGTCATTGATTCTTGCATCCATTGCAAATGTATCTATCGGAGAACTGCCAAAACGCTTAAACTCGTTATACAGGCTTGGAATGACAGGACCGTATGGCCAAGCTTCTATTCTGTCATCAAATAACTTTCTATCTGTTAAAGCAAGACACCATCCATAAACGAAGTAAACAAGTTTTATCAGCTTCATTGGAGTTATTTCGATATTCTCTTTGCGAGCAAGCCACAAGATGTTATTTGCCACAGCAGCTGGAGAATATGTTTTAGGTTCAGTTTTTGTCATCTTCTTACATCCCTAGTATAATATCTTGCCCTCTTTTTTGTAATACAGGCGCAAATCAGGGGCAGAATGTTACCTTGACTTTGTAGAAATTGTCAAACCCTCCGTAACTGGAGGATAGTGTATAACACGATTCTTGTCCAGATACGTTCGTAGCTGTACATGGTTATCCTC
>JAGLKL010000252.1 GCA_023141075.1 Alphaproteobacteria bacterium | reverse complement strand
AGCGAATTTTACAGTGTTTCGCTATGGGGCGTTTGTTTGTTTTTGGCGGGTGCATATTTTGCCTCCCATTATGTTCACGACATTTTGCCGGATGGTTGGCCAAAAGAGTTGCGGTTTGCCAGCATTGTCTTAAGTGCCGGAAGCGTAGGGGGCATTCTTGCGTATTTTGCGATACATATCCGCATTTTGTTTTGGCTCTGGCTTATCATTGGCTGGTGCGCTTTACTGGGTTTGGACGTGGGTTTAGGCGATTGTCTGTGTTCCTCTAAAATGCTTAGTGGCAAGTATAGTGGCATTATATTTTGTATATATAGGCATAAATATATGTTATTATTATGAAATTAGTGGCAAATATAGTGGCATTTTAAAAGAAAAATTATATCATGGAAACAGTTGGATTAATGGAGCCTCTTCTTCCGCCGGAAGGAACAGCTGAACTAAATGACTTGGCAGTGGATCTGGTTTCAAAGGCCAGTAGTTTCGCAGGAATGCTTAATCCTGTGGTTAGCAAGTCAGTTGGAGATCTTGTTCGTTCCATGAATTGTTACTACTCGAATTTAATCGAGGGGCATGATACGCATCCGCGCGACATTGATCGTGCTATGGTAGAGAATTATTCAAGTGAGCCTGAGAAGCGTGCGTTGCAAAAGGAAGCAGTGGCTCATATTGCGGTTCAAAAAATGATTGATGAAGGATGTGCACCAGATATATGTCCGATTTCTTCAGAGTATGGTCAGTGGATACACAAAGAGTTTTGTAAGCGTTTGCCCGAAAAGTTGCTTTGGACCAGTAATTCCGATACCGGAGAGGAAATAAAAGTTATTCCTGGCGTGCATCGCGATGGAAATGTTCAAGTCGGACGGCATATTCCGCCATTGCATGATAATCTGGAGGTGTTTTTAAAACGTTTTGACGAAGCTTATGAGGTAAGACGGCTTTCAAAGCTTCAGCGCATTATTTCCATTGCGGCTTCGCACCATCGTTATGTCTGGATACACCCTTTTTATGACGGTAATGGGCGGGTTGTACGCTTGATGTCCTATGCAGCTCTTAAAAATGTAGAGGTTGGTAGTGAGCTTTGGTCTGTGGCAAGAGGGTTAGCACGTCAGAAAGATAAATATAAGGCTTTATTGCAGGCAGCAGACGAATCTCGGCGCGGCGATTTGGATGGCCGTGGTACGTTGTCTCAAAAGGCTTTAATCGATTTTTGCGCGTTTTTCTTAAATATCTGCATCGATCAGGTGGAGTATATGAGAAATCTTCTGGACTTTAAAACGTTATCAGAGCGTATGCGCATTCACGTTGAGGAAATGATTGTTATGAAGCAGCTTCCAAAAGGAAGCTATGCTCTTTTGCGAGAAGCGTTGTTGGTTGGTGAATTCGAAAGAGGTAAAGTAGAAGAAATCACCGGCTTTAAAGATCGCGCATCTAGAGAAGTTATGTATGCTCTGCTTAAAAAAGGCTTGTTGGTTTCAGATACACTAAGGGGGTCTGTACGTCTTGGCTTTCCTATAGATGTTGTTGAACGCTGGTTTCCTTTATTGTATCCGACAGTCAGATGATGAAATTAATTACTGCAGTTTTTGAGCCGAATAGTTGTTATAATCGGCTCAATTTTTAACTGTTATTTGAGCCGGATGCTGGAAGAAGGGTCGGAAGGTTTTAAAGGTGGTATGAGTGCAAAGAAATATATGGTGATTGCAAAAACGTTCAAACCTACGGCAACGCGAGATTTACAAGGCCTTGCCCAAATGGGTGTTTTAATTCCGGAAGGCAGCGGACGTTCCACGCGGTATAAAGTGAATATTGAAAGCAAATTTTTGTAAATAACCCCAACTATGTATAAGCTT
>JAGLKL010000251.1 GCA_023141075.1 Alphaproteobacteria bacterium | reverse complement strand
GATATACAAAAATCTCTTGAAGCAGAGATTGATGCTATGCGCGTAACGTCGCTGGATCGGTTTATAGAAAAACAGGTAAATCAAGAACATCAGGTTGATGTACGCAAAGCTAATAGCTTTGGTAAAGAGGCCTCTTATGAAGCTGCTATTAAAGGACGCCTTCGTTTTTTGCAAAGCACGGGGTTGGCCACTCAATATCCGCCGGGTGTGTTTACATTGAAGGAATGGTATGTGAATACACTTTATGAGGCGGGTAGGGCGGATGATATCATCAAGCAGCTTCACCATAGCGGTATGGAAGATATTTCTGACCTGTCCATATACTCGTCCAAGGATGTGAACGCTAAGGCCTTGGAAGGGCGTCTTGCGGGCAAAGGATTTACAGATGAGCTCAGTGACCGGAAATACATTGTTTTGGATGAGATTAATGGCGGGAAGCATTATGTGCCGGTTGGAGAATATGCGTACTATGACAATCTGGAAGAAGGGGCGTTGGTGTGTGTGCGCGGGTCTTATGAATCCACGGGCAAGGCTGATTATAACATTCATGTAATCGCTAGCAGGAATGACGGTATTTATGATGAAGCTCTTCATATGCATTATATAGAAACCGAGCAAAAATATATACCTAAAGAAAAACGCGAGGCCTATATGGCCTCACACCGCAAGCGTCTTGAAACGTTGGAGAAGAACGGTGTAATTAAGGTTTTGGGTGAGGGACGTTACCGCATTCCTGAAGATGTGATCGAAAAAGGTAAGGAAATTACCAGACAAATCAATGCGCGCGAGAATAAGCGCTTTTATCCGCGGCTGGATATTTTAAGTGAAAAAGCTCCTGAAGAACTGGCACATGAAGCCAAAGTGACATGGCTTGATAAAGAGCTTCTTAGGCGCTCAAAAGGCAAATCCGGGTTAACAAGTATTGATAAACCTCTGGGAGAAGCGCTGGAAGCACGTAAGGACTGGTTAGTTGAGAAAGAGATTGGGCTGGTTCAATCTGATGGCGTATTTACTTATAGAGAAAATGCATACAGGAAATTGCGCCGGATGGAGGTTGTTGCTAAAGGGGAATATCTGGCAGCCAAAGTTGATCTAGAATTTTCTACGAACCTGGCTAGAGACGGTGACGTTCAGGTTTATTACGGTTATGCGGAGCTGGAGAGTGGTTTATGGGCTGTAACCCGGAAAGATCAAGTGCTTTATATGTCTCCGGTGGATGAGCCTCCGAGCGTAACTAAGGGTAAGAAATGTGTTATGGAGCAAGATGAGAGGAACCATTACCATCTGCAAGAACTCGAAATACAAAAGCAGCGTTCTAAAGGCAGAGAACGAGATGAAGATAATGAACTGGAGTTATGATTATGGCAGGAAAGATAAAACGCGTACAAAAAACAGTGCAGTTTGATCCGGAAGTGTATGAAGCTTTAGAAAAGCAGATGAAGATTTCTCACAATCCGAATTTTTCTGCGATTGTGAATGACGGTCTTCGTTATGCGATGTTTCCAGAGCACCGTAATGATCGAGATGCTGATCTTGTAAAGCTGTATCATCAGTTTTCTGCATCATTGGCGCAGCACCGCAAAAAAACAGCGCGAGATCTGGCGTTTTTGCAGGAGATGATGCTTCGGACAATGTTTGAATTTTACCAGCACCACAATGAAATTCCGGAAGAGGCGCGGGAACCAAAAGAGGCACAGGCAACGGTTAGGTTGGATAAATTTATGGAAGAAATCATTCGCAATATGTCCTCTTTAAAGCCTATATCAGAGCGCGAGGGAGAAAAATAAAATGGCGTATTACAAAAAGGGAGATATGTATCTCAATGAGGGCGAGAGCGAATTTTACAGTGTTTCGCTAT
>JAGLKL010000250.1 GCA_023141075.1 Alphaproteobacteria bacterium | reverse complement strand
TCACGAATCTGACGAGCAGTCGGCAGGTTCAGTGATTGGAACAGACCGATACGGACGTATAATCGGTCTTAGTGACAAACAGGCAAACCAGCACACGCTAGTTCTTGGCACAACGGGATCGGGCAAGACCGTAACTGTGTGTAACATCGTGGAAAGCGCGATTGATCGTTCCCTTCCCTTAATTTATATCGACGGTAAGGGAGATTATGATCTGGCGTGCCGCATAGCCCGCTACGGGCAAGAAAGCGACAGACCAGTATCAATCTTTGCTATGAATGGCGAAAGCTGTGCTTACAATCCATTAGCAGTCGGAGGCTTTACCTCCAAAAAAGACCGCATTATTGAGTTGCGGGAATGGTCTGAGGAACATTACAAGAAGCTAGCCGAGGGCTATCTTCAATCCGTGTTCAAAGTTATGGATGCGTGCGGTATTCCCTGCAACATGGCAACGCTTGCCGCGCACTTGGACTTAAGACGACTTAAGTCTTTGGTCAGAGAACATCAGGCAAACATTGAGGATTTTGAGCTATTGATGGATGAGTTAAACGCTCAGAGCAAGGCTTCAGAAAGTATTGAAAGCCTAGCCGCAGAAATTCGTAACTTTACAGCCTCGGAAATCGGGGCTTTGTTTCGCGAAAAAGAAGGTGAAGAATTTTTAACCCTTAGTGATGTTATAGCTCAAAACGGAGTGGCTTACTTTTGTTTGCCAGCTTTGGAATTTCCTTCTATGTCACAAACGTTGGGACGTTTGATTATCAATGACTTGAAAGCAACCATGGCGCAGCAATTATCTAGTGGCGATAAAAAGAAAGTCTATGTCGTTTTTGATGAGTTCTCGGTTTTTGCAGGCAAACAGGTGTTGAACCTTATCAATATGGGGCGCAGCGCAGGTGTTCATGCCGTGCTTTCCACACAGAGTTTGTCCGATATTGCGCCAAATCATGCAGATAATCTGGTCAGGCAGGTAATTGGTAACTGCAACAATTTTATTTTACACAGGCAGAATGCGCCCGAAGATGCTGCGCTTTTGGCAGAGCTTATCGGCACAAGAAATACGCTGGAATATACAGCGCAGATAGATACTTCAAAGCCAACAAATATGGGCACTGTTCGGCGCACACGCGGCTTTATTGCTCATCCCGATGAGATTAAAGCTCTTGGCACAGGCGAAGCTTTCTTTTTCACAAAAGAGGGCAATCAAATCAACAAAATCAAAGTTAGAAAGGGAAAAATATGATTACTTTTATGCGTTTTATCATCCTTTCTTTGATGAGCATGTTTTCTAGCGTTTTTGTGGGTGTTGTTGTGTTTATCGGCATATCTTTTGGGCAAGACATGATATATCCGCAGTTAATTGCGCCGATAGTGCTATGGAGCGGAGCTGTTATCATTGTTTTGACCATTCTGGCCTCCTCCCCTTTGGGTGACGGAATTGCGGGGCTTTTCTTTCCAATTCGCAGACAAAGTATGCGTGATGAAAGGAAAATCCGTCCAGCTCTTGAGCGCATCCAGCAACTTTATCGGGAGAAATACGGCAAAAATATAGCTGTTAAAGTTTGCGTTATGGACTTGCCAAATATTGACGGCCTTGCTTTGGGGCAAGAAACCGTGGCTGTGTCTACTGGTCTGCTGAAAGTGGCCAGTGATGAAGAAATGGCAAGTGCCATCGCCCATGAGATCGCCCATTTGCACTATGGTGACGGGGTTTTTAATATAACCGCCATTGTTGCAAGCCTGCCTATCGTGTTGATAAGCAATTTTCTGGACGGGATTGCACGTGTCGTGCCGATGCCAAGTGCTAGGTTTATGTTCCGCAGATTTGGTGTTGAGTGGCTTATCAACATGAGTATTGCGGTGTTTCTGATTATGGTGA
>JAGLKL010000025.1 GCA_023141075.1 Alphaproteobacteria bacterium | reverse complement strand
CCGGTCTGCGCCAAGCCAACGATGTCTCTGGCCATGAATATATTGGGTATTGCTTTTTCCTGGATCGGCGTGGGAGCATCGTACCCGCAAGCCTTAATAGCCTCCAGTGTTTGATCGCTTAATCCCAGATCTTCAAACTTCATGCAAGTATTTCAATCTTTATTGCTGTTTTCATTTGCCCATAGAGCTATTATAAAAGTACAAGAAAAGCAAACAAATAAAAGAGAAAGGGCCTTATTATCATTATTATTAAGGTGTTATTTATAGAATGACAGACAAGAAAGAGTTAGAGGAAGGGTTAGTATTTAATCCACGCTTTGATAAGAACGGGCTAATCCCCTGTATTACAACATGTAATAGATCTGGCGATGTGTTGATGTTTGCCTTTATGAATAAAGAGGCTTTGGAGATTACCATTCAAAGCGGTGAAGCGCATTACTGGTCACGCAGCCGCCAATGTTTGTGGCATAAAGGCGCAAGCAGCGGCTACACGCAACAGATTATAGAGATTCGCGTTGATTGCGATCAGGACTGCATCTGGCTGCGCGTAGAGGTTAATGTGTCTGGAGATGATGCGGCGAAAGCGGCAGCCTGTCATACCGGGAGAAAAACCTGTTTTTACAGACGGATAGAGGTTGGAGCTCAGAGCATATCTGATGCTAAAATGCGTTTTTGCGATGATTCAGAGCCGCTTTTTGATCCTAACGAAGTATATAAAACTGAATAATGCTACAATGCATTGCGTATATATTCTTCAGAGGTGCGGACATCTTAAGAGATCAGAGTCGCGTCTACAATGTGCATTTCTGCGCTTTTGCGCCCTTGCCATTCATTGATTTTGATTTGTCCGATTATGTGAAAGCTGCGGGCGTTATTTCCCTGCTTGAGCAATTCATCGCCTAATGGAGTTCCAACGCTTCTAAAGGACATAGCCTTAAGCCAGCTTCCCCCTTCCCAGTTGCTAAGCATGACCCGGATATGACTTCCTCCGAGAATATCCACTTTACCAATACGAACATTTTCGAGCATAAATACAGGTTCGGGTTGCTCCTGACCAAACGGGCCGACTTTTTTATGAAGGGTCTCAGCCAATTCTATATTAACGCCGGGGATGGCCAAAACACCGTCTACCGTGGTTTCCACGTTCATATCAGTATTTTGCATCTGGCGCATTATGTGGTCATTTAAGAAATTTCGCAGTGCCTCAATTTTATCCGGGGAAACCGTAAATCCTCCGGCCATGGCATGCCCTCCCCCTTTTTCAATCAATCCTTCACTGCGTGCATCCATGAAACTCTGTGCGATGTTAATACCCGGCACAGAACGCCCAGAGCCACGCCCTTCCTTATTGCCGGAAAGATCATAGGCATAAGTCACTACGCATGCAGGCTTATTGTATTTTTCTTTCAAACGTCCGGCAACTAATCCGCTTAGGCCGGGATGCCAATCTTCGTGCTCTACTAAAATCAGGGCATCATCTTGCAATCCACGCTCTTCGACCATAGCAATAGCTTCGGCTTCCATTTGTTGCTGGATGGATTTTCGCTTGTCGTTACAATCATTTAAAGTCCATGCGATGGTATTACAGTTTTCAGGGTTATCATAACTTAGGAGTTGCGCTCCCAGATCGGCCTTATGAACGCGGCTACCGGCGTTAATGCGCGGTCCCAGAACAAAGCCGCAATCATATGTATTTAATGGCGCAGAGATGCCCGAAACTTTCATGAGTTCACGGATTCCCATATTCATCTGCGCCGGTGGCATGTTCAACCCCGTGCGCACAAATAGACGGTTGGCTTTAGTTAACGGCACCATATCGCATACTGTGCCCAGTGCCACGATATCTAAAAGCCCTTTTAAATCGGGTTCTGTAACATTGTTTTGTTTATAAAAACCTCTGTCACGCAGGCGACTATTGATGGCTACGCAAGACAGAAACGTCACTCCTACAGCCGCCAGCATCTCCAGCCCCGATTTATCGTCCTTGCGTTTGGGATTGATGATGTGCCGGCAATCCGGCAATTCCTCATCTTCGGCCTCGTGGTGATCCATAATTACGATTTTAAGACCCAAATCCGTGCCTGCCTTAACCACATCGAACGCCGTGGTTCCGCAATCAAGCATCATAAGGATTTCCGCGCCCTGTTCTTTTAAGGACTTAAGCGCCTCTATATTGGGGCCGTATCCTTCTTTTAGTCGATCTGGAATATAGATCGGCGCTTTTATACCAACGGCTTTTAAAAAACGGTAGAGCACCGCTGAGGAAGTAGCTCCGTCAACATCAAAATCCCCGAAAATAGCGAATGATTTGTCTTCTTCTATCGCTATGGCAATGTCCTCGGCCATATCCCCCATGCCTTTAATCGAGAAAGGATCGGGAAAATCGCTTTTTAGCGTTGGATTGAGAAAAGACGAGATATCTTCCATCAATACGCCGCGCTGACATAAAAGGCGGGCGACAACTTCCGGCACATCATACAGGCGCATGATATTTTCTATATTATCCAGATCCGCCTCGGACATAATCCAACGGACTTTATTCAGGGAAGATTCAACAACAACATTCGACATAAAGAAGCCTGTCTAAGATATCGGGACTTGTTAATTATAAATTATGTTTCATTTTACAGGTCTTTCCACCATGTTTTGCGGGTAAAATCATGTGTCGCTTCAATGCGGCGCACAGTCCCCGATTTGGAGCGCATCACGATTGTGGAGGTTTTTGCTCCACCCGGAAAATGCCGTACACCGCGCAGCATTGTTCCATCCGTCACACCTGTTGCAGCAAATATAACGTTATCGCCTTTAGCGAGTTGGTCTTTAGTATAGATTGCGTTCAAGTCTGTAATGCCCCATTTCTCAGCACGCGCACGCTCATCATCATTGCGGAAAGTTAAACGCCCCAACATTGAGCCACCGATACACTGTAATGCTGCTGCAGCAAGAACGCCCTCAGGTGCACCGCCAGAGCCTACATACAGGTCAATACCAGTGTCTGGGTCTGTCGTTGCAATGATAGCACTAACGTCTCCATCGCCAATCAAATTTATGCGTGCACCAGCTTTGCGCACATCGCTAATCAAATCTTCGTGACGAGAACGTTTTAGAATACATACTGTCAGATTTTCTACCTTTTCACCTTTTCCCCGGGCTATTTTTTTGAGTACATCGCCAACAGGTGCATCCAGATCCAATATATCAGGGCTGATATCCGGGCCAACAGCCATTTTTTGCATATAGACATCAGGTGCGTTCAAGAAGCCGCCTTCATCAGTCATAGCAATAACAGCCAGAGCATTTGCTCCTCCGTCGGCTGTGATATCCGTTCCCTCCAGCGGATCAAGGGCAATATCGATTTTTGGGCCATCGCCCAGACCGACTTTTTCACCGATATAAAGCATTGGCGCTTCATCGCGCTCCCCTTCACCAATGACAACGCGTCCCTGAATATTCAGCGAGTTTAGCGCATCGCGCATCGCATCCACAGCCACCTGATCAGCAGCCACTTTATCCCCTCTTCCAACCTGACGGGATGCCGCCAAAGCCGCAGCCTCCGTGACACGCGCTATTTCAATCACCAAGTTACGATCCATCATTTGCTGAGTTTCTTTTGTCATTGGTCTTTCCTGCTTGGGTCTTTCCTGCTTGCTATTATGATTATTATTTTTTGGCAGACGCTTATCTTCATAACTCTTCAATGCGCATGATACAAGGCTTTTCCGAGCAGCATTCCAAACGCTCAATGCCTTGGGCAGCTTTTTGTACATCTGCATGCCGCGCCTCGTGCAATGTAAGCACGACCGGAACGCTTTGCCCCGGATCACGGCCTGTCTGTACCATGCCTTCAATCGATATATCATTATCGCGTAAAATTGCTGCGACGGACGCAATAACTCCAGGTTTATCGGTCACCATTATTCGCAAATAATAACGCGATGTTGTTTCACCAACATCTATCCATTGCCCTTCTACCAGTTTGTTAACAGGGATACCGAATGTCGGGATGTTCTTTCCGCGTGCCAAATCTATTATGTCTGCAACAACCGAAGATGCGGTAGGGCCTTTTCCTGCGCCCTTACCTGTGAATAGCGGTGTTTCCACAAAATTTCCTTCTACATATACCGCATTATAAACATCATCAATCATGCCCAAAGGTGAGTTTGTCGGCACGAGGCACGGCTCAAGAATTTGCATCACTTTATCATCAATGCGGCGCGTAATACCCAGCAATTTTATGCGGTAACCAAACTCATCAGCAAACTTGATATCTGTTGCATTAATATGCGTTATTCCTGTTGTTTTTAATGCATCAAAGTCCGGCTTAACACCGAAAGCTATAGATGCCAGCAAGCACAATTTATGTGCAGCATCTATCCCTTCTATGTCCAGTGTCGGGTCAGATTCCGCATATCCGAGATCCTGCGCTTCCTGAAGAATATCTGCAAAATCGCGCCCTGTTTTTTGCATTTTGGTCAGGATATAATTACAGGTTCCGTTAAGAATCCCGTAAACAGAAGAGAATTCATTTGCCGCCAATCCTTCGCGCATCGCTTTAATAATCGGAATACCCCCAGCAACCGCAGCCTCATACATTAGACATACACCGTTATGTTCCGCCATTTCTGCGAGAGCCAGCCCTTGATGTGCTAAAAGTGCCTTGTTCGCAGTCACAACGTGACATTTATTGTCTAGTGAATTACGCACAACATCTGCAGCAATACCCTCAGAACCTCCGATTAATTCAACTACAGCATCTACTCCTTCACTCTTGTAAATTTCTGCCGCGTTATCCACCCACCGGTATTTGCTGATATCAATATCACGGTCTTTATTGCGTGCCGATACTGCAACAATCTCAATTTCGCGCCCGGCTCTTTGTGTAATTATGTCTTCGTTTTGTGTCAATATTTCTACAACACCGGTTCCAACTGTACCTAGTCCGGCGATCGCTATACGAAAAGGCTGTGTCATTTTGCTATTGTCCTATTTGCTAACATATGTTCTAATGTGACTGTCTTTGAAAGGTATTACCCTTTATTTCCACTGCGTTTCAAGAATTCCTCACCTAACATTGTTTTTTCTTGGCAATGTGGCTGTCCTGCAAATGGTATTACCCTTATTTCTCCTGCGTTTCAAGAGTTCCTTGCCTAATATTGTTTTTTCTTGGCACGGATTTTGCTGTGTTGTCTTTTGTGCATGCGTCATGTGTGCAAAAAGATCGAGATATTGTTACTGAATCAGTTAAATTAGGAATGTTACTATGACTGCGAAAAAACCTGCGGAAAATGCTCTACAACCGCCGAATGCTGTTGCATTGGGAAGAGCAATTCTAAATGCTTATGAAAAAGCCCAGCCACTTTTTGAAGAATACGCTACTAAGTATTCCTCTCCTGAGACCTATAAGGAGATGATGTCTTTTAATTTTGATCCTATGAATGTGAAGCATGCTTACATTGATTTCTTAAAGCAAATTACCAAAGATCCGCAATCCATTCTTGAGCTTCAGAGCGATTTCATGGAAGACTGGTACGAGGTTTGGCAAAAAAGCATCGCCAAATTTATGCAACAAGATGATGGTCAGCTTAATACAAGAATGCAGCTTAAATCTGATAAACGATTCAGAGCGCCGGAATGGGAAGAAGTCGCGATCTTTGATTTCATGAAAAATTCATACCTGCTTGTTAGCGGATATGTTGATAAAAGCATACGAACATCCGAAGGACTTGATAACAAACAAAAAGAAAAACTCAGTTTTTATACGCGTATGTTCACCGATGCGATGTCACCGACAAACTTTGCGATGACCAACCCTGATGTTCTTAAAGAAACATTGAGAACAGGCGGTGAGAACCTGATTAACGGATTTACCAATATACTGGGCGATCTTACTCGCGGTAAAGGTGATTTGAATATCAGCATGACCCAGTACGATAAATTCACGCTTGGTGAAAATTTAGCTGTTACGCCCGGCCGAGTTGTTTTCCAAAACGAAATGTTCCAGTTGATCCAGTATGAGCCGAAAACCAAAAACGTGCTTAAAACACCGATGCTGGTTGTTCCTCCATGGATTAACAAGTATTACATTTTGGATTTGTGCCCCGGTAAGTCCTATGTTGAGTGGATGGTTGAACAAGGACATAGCGTATTTCTTATGTCATGGGTAAACCCGGATGAGAGTTATGCCGATAAAACTTTTTCCAATTATATCCATGACGGTGTGATAACAGCGATTGATCAGGTTCAGAAGATCACCAAGGAAGATAAAATCAATACGATGTCTTATTGTATTGGCGGAACCTTGCTTATGACAGCCTTGGCTTATATCTCAGAAACCAGAAAAGATGTCCCGGTAGCTTCTGCTACGTGCCTGACAACGCTGCTTGATTTCGAAAACGCCGGTGATTTGCTCTTGTTCCTCGATAAACCGCAGATCGCAAATCTTGAAAGAAAAATGGCAAAAACCGGCTATCTGGATGGCGCATGTTTGAAGAAAACCTTCTCTGCTTTAAGAGCCAATGACCTTACTTGGTCTTTTGTAGTGAATAACTATCTGATGGGTAAGGAGCCCTTCCCGTTCGATCTGCTTTACTGGAATGATGATCC
Organism: Alphaproteobacteria bacterium; assembly: GCA_023141075.1. Taxonomy (GTDB): domain Bacteria; phylum Pseudomonadota; class Alphaproteobacteria; order Micavibrionales; family Micavibrionaceae; genus UBA1672. The sequence goes on along the minus strand of JAGLKL010000025.1, from coordinate 4,753 downwards.
AACAAATATGCCGCGTGAGATGCATAGTTTTTATCTGAATAACATGTATAGCAAGAACAAATTGATTGAGCCCGGTGGTATTAGTATTGACGGTGTTGATATTGACCTGTCAAAAGTCAAAGTACCCTGTCACTTTATCTCCACAATCGACGACCACATTGCGCCCTGGGCGGCAACATATGAAGGGTCACAATATCTGGGCGGAGATATAACATTCACTCTTGCCGGTTCAGGACATATTGCCGGAATCATTAACCCGCCGGCTAAGAAGAAATACGGTTACTGGACGAACGCCAAAAACACTAAATCACCTGATGAATGGCTCAAAAATGCGACAGAGTCTAAAGGGTCATGGTGGCCAAACTGGCAAAAATGGGTAGAGAAATTCTCTGATGGAAAAGTTACGGCACGTAAAGTAGCGAAAGGTATTGAAGCCGCACCGGGTAGTTACGTCACCGCAGAGAAAGCCGGTGATTAAGCAAGATTTTAGCTAAGTGCTCTAACATATTGTGGCGCTTAGATAATACCATTCCTATAATTTATTGATTTCAGCTTTATGCTCCTGCCCCAACTCGACGTAGTGTGGGGCAGATTTTTTTATCATCTCTATTTCTTCAGACGTTAAATCACGCATGTAACGCGCCGGACTGCCGCCCCATAACTGACCCGAAGGCACGCGCTTGCCGGGGGTTAATAATGACCCGGCGGCAAGCATTCCAAAGCTTTCTACATGCGCTTCATCAAGAAGGCAGGATTGCATGCCGATAAAGGCATAATTTTCGAGTGTGCATGCGTGGAGCACACAAGCGTGACCGACTGTGACATCATCGCCGATATATGTACCAGACACGTCGCTCGTGGTGTGGATGACGCTTCCGTCCTGAATGTTGGAGCGCTTCCCTATCCTTATCTCATGGACGTCTCCACGCAAGGTACATCCATACCAGATGTTAGAGTGTGAGCCAATTTCCACGTCGCCGACAATACTCGTATTTGGCGCAATAAAAGCTGTATCGTCAATTTTAGGGCTAATGTCTCTATAAGGTAATATTATGCTTGTCGTCATGGGATATAGCTTCCTCAATGTCCCGAGAGAAACGGGGCATTGTTTGAAATCTTGTATATTATAGTAGTTTTCATTAATAATGATGCATTCTTCTTGATATTTTTATCCTATTATCTGCGCATAATTTTATCACCGTAGCTACGGCTATGCTTCAAAAATTATACTTGATTCTTGAATAAATCTATCTGCATATAATGCATCATTATTAATAAAAACTACTATATACGCAAAGAAATTAACGTTTTGCCCATTGCTTGGTACGACGAGCTTTGTGCTTTCCGACTTTCTTACGTTCGACGATACGATCATCACGGGTCATCATACCGGCTTTCTTAAGCACCGGACGTAAGCTTGGATCAAAGTTTTCAAGCGCACGGGAAATACCATGACGCACAGCACCGGCCTGACCAGACAAGCCACCACCTTTAACGGTTGCCATCACATCGAACTTGCTTACACGATCAACAACCAGGAAAGGCTGGTTCAAAATCAAGCGGTGTGTGTGGCGAACAAAATAAATGGCTTGGTCTTTGCCATTCACAATAACTTTGCCTGTTCCGGGCTTAATCCATACGCGAGCGACGGCATCTTTACGACGGCCTGTTGCGTAAGAACGACCCAAATCATCAAGTTTTGGTTCTTTTTTCGCCGATACCACGACTTCGTCATTGGCCTGCTCAGGAACAACAACGGATTCTTCTTTGCTTTCAGCCTCAGCTTCAGCCACAGCAGCGCCGATTTCTTTTAAATCTTTTACTGTTTCTTCTTTTTTATCTTTTTTATCTTTTTTCTCAGCCATAATCTTTGCCCATCCTTATCTTTTGTTCTTTGCATTCATGGAAGCGACATCCAGAATTTCTGGATTTTGTGCCTCGTGGGGATGCTCAGTGCCTGCATAAACACGCATATTTTTGAATACCTTACGACCCAAAGGGCCTTTGGGAAGCATGCGTTCAACTGCTTTTTCAACCACGCGCTCAGGGTGTTTGCCCTCTAGTATCTGTCCTTTGGTGCGTTGCTTGATCCCGCCAGGATAGCCAGTGTGCCAGTAGAAAATATCTTTTTCAGCTTTACGGCCGGTCAGGTGGACTTTTTCAGCGTTAATCACAATGATGTTATCTCCGCAATCAACATGCGGGGTGAATTCAGGTTTGTGCTTGCCACGAAGACGCAGGGCGATGATACTTGCAAGACGTCCCAATACCACGCCTTCCGCATCGATAATGACCCATTTCTTTTCAACCTCGGCAGGTTTTGCAGAATATGTTTTCATCTTTATATCCGATTTTCGTTGTTCTTATTTATTTAAGATGTGGATTTATGACGGAAAAATCGATGGCTGTCAATAAATTTATCAATAAAAACATGGTGGTAAGTGTGGGGTATTTTAATACCTCTACTTTCTCTGTAAATATAAATCTTGACATTCTCATACATATAGGATTATAGTCCCCACTTAAACACCAGTATTGTATCTAATTTTATGCTCGCCTTTTCGCGGGCTTTTCTTAAAATAGCATAAAACCATAAATTATAAGGGCAAATATGAATTTTCCTGAGATAAACAAATTACCTGATGCCATATTTTGGGATTGGGACGGAACAATTGTTGATAGCTATCAGTTCCTTAGCGACATACATAGTTATACTTTGCGCACACTTGGCAAAGCCGAATTAAAGGATGGGGAATTCAAAGATTATTTTGGCATGGAAAGGCTACATATTTTTTCCAGTATCTACGGTAGTGAGATGGAAAATGCCATTGAAATATTCCAGAACCGTGTCATGGAGACTAATCATATGATTAAGCCCATGGAAGGTATAAAAGAACTAATGGCGGTTTTGAAAGAAAAAGATATCAAACTGGGTGTAGTCACTAATAAGAGGCGTTCTTACGTAGCAAAAGAACTTGAGCTTATGGGGCTGGATAAATTCCTACCTATCGTTGTTTGCTCTACAGAGGCTTCACGAGATAAGCCTTTTCCCGACCCGTTATTGCTTGCTATAGAAAAAGCTGGATTATATCCACGAAACAATGAGATTTGGTATGTTGGAGATACTGAAACGGATCTTATTTGTGCTAATGATACTGGTTGTAGAAGTGTATTTTTGAAAGGTCATAGAGATACGGATAGTCTGCTCTCGAAATATTCTCCATATATAAGTTTCGATAATTATTCGTTTTTTAAAGACTTTTTGGTTGCAATCTAGCGAAGTTGCTTTAAAAGCTGTTGGTATGTTTTCACTTTTTTGCACTGAATGGTTTGGCAGTTTGTGAAAAACACCAAAGTAGACGACTTATAAAAAAATAAAAAAATTAGGAAGTTAAAATGTCCGATAAAATACAAAATGTACAAGACGTTTTTCTCAATAAGATTCGTAAAGAAAAAATCTCTGTAACTGTGTTTCTGGTAAACGGTGTTAAGTTGCAAGGAATTGTAACTTGGTTTGATAATTTTTGCCTGTTGCTTCGAAGAGATTCGCATGTACAGCTTATTTATAAACACGCGATTTCCACTATCATGCCCGGAGGTCCGTTAAATCTGAACGATGAAGAAAAAACGGACGATTCAGAGTAAGCTTAATAATTAGCCTAAATGTTGTTTAACCCATTGTTTCATTTGTTTGAATTGTGTTTTGGGATTAGGGTTATTAAATCGCCATTCGCACTCTTTTACGAAATACCCTTGGGTAAAAATAGCGGAAAATACTTTGCAGGCAAAATACGGGGTGCGCCGGTTATGTTATGACACCCATGTGCGCACACTGCCTGTATCAACATGCACAAAGCTTGAGCGCGGATAATAACCTACGCCTCCGGCTTGCAGAGAACGTGCAATATTGCGCAGCTTGCGGGTGCTGAAGCCCGGAAAACGAATATCAATCGCCTGACCGTACATATGGAATGAATTGGATGCTACGCCGCGGCTTCTTTTGCCAAGCATTGCGTTGGTCTTAGGAGAACGATAGCCCGATAAAATATGCAATGGCTCATGCGATCCTGTTTTTTGCTGAACCATGCAAATAATATCGATAACATGCGGATCCATCGGAAAAACTTCATTTGTGCGAAAATCACGTAATACATAATTCATGCGCTCAAATGCCTCAGGCAGATATTTATCGCCAACACGGTAAACACCTGAAAAGCTTTCGTCAGTATGCGCATTGCGGAAAGCAATCTTCCATGTGTCAACTCCACCTGATGCAGCGATTGCTTTTTTCATGGAAAGAAATGGGACGGCGGCACTTACTAGTCCAACACATCCATATTTTAAAAATTCACGACGATTTAGATCCATAAGTTCTACATTCATGTTATTTTTAAAAACGAAATACGTTTTTGTTGAGTTTTACATATCAAAAAACGCAATTAAATGCAAGAAAATGCAACAGAAACTCCAATCCGCACGATAGAAAGAAACCGGAGTTAGTTCTATATCACGTTCGATATCGAGTAAAGAGTTGATTTATAAGCAAAAGCCCAAAATCTAATTATCCAGCGGAATATAGTTATTCCAAATATGTGGATAGTCTACTTATATTATCGCCTGTCTGAGGAATCCCGTCAAGTTTTTTGAGTTCTTCCCAGAGAAGCGCATCTTTGCCATATATGTCAGAACCGTAGATAATCTGCCGTTTTGGCCCTAACCAAAGCGTATAATAAAGTAGATAAACTGTTACGCG
>JAGLKL010000249.1 GCA_023141075.1 Alphaproteobacteria bacterium | reverse complement strand
ATTTTCGTCTCAAAATACTTCAAATCTGTAAAATGTTGTTTGTTCTAGAAGGGTTATTGAATATATGGATCCTTGGAATAATTTTACAAAGAATATTTTTGCTCTTCTAGAGGCATTTGAGATAATTTATGTTAGTGAATAATAACTAAGGAGAGGGGCGATGTCTAAGAATGTTGCAGTTATATTGGCTGGATGTGGGGTTTATGACGGTTCTGAAATTCATGAAGCGACACTAAGTTTATTGGCTTTAGATCAGGTGGGAGCGCACGTACAGTGTTTTGCACCGGATATTGACCAAATGCACGTTATTAACCATCTCAGCGGCGAGGAAATGGATGAGAGCCGCAATGTGCTGGTAGAATCTGCGCGCATTGCTCGTGGAAATATCAAGCCTTTGAGCGCTTTTATAGCCGATTCTTTTGATGCGATGCTTTTGCCCGGTGGATTTGGCGCAGCAAAGAATTTATGTGATTTTGCAGTGACCGGCGCGGAGTGCTCTATTAACGAACAAGTCGAAGAATCTTTACGTGCTATGCACAAAAAGGGCAAACCAATCGCTGCTTTATGTATTTCGCCTGTTATTATTGCCAAATTATTTGAAGGCGCGAAAGTGACTCTGGGTGTTGATGGTGACGCAGCGCAAGCCGTAGTTGATGGTATGGGTGCGCAGCACGAGGTAACCACGCATGGCCAAATTACGGTTGATGAAGAGTTGAAACTTATTACTGCTCCGTGTTATATGCTCGATGCGTCGATTGCTCAGGTCTATGAAGGTGTAAAGAATGCTGTGCAGGCTTTGATAGAACGAGCGTAACGCAAAATAACATGAACACGAATAAAAAGAAGTAAGGCAAATGAAATGGCATCATTAAGCGGGCGGTTAACTGAGCTAATGGAAGAGGCGTTTAATGCGCTTGAACTTCCAGTTCGGCATGCACGGGTGAGTGTGAGTGCTCCTGATCAAAATGCAGAGTTTCAGTGCAATGGTGCGATGCCGTGCGCCAAAATTGCCCGAATAAATCCTCGCGAGATTGCACAACAAATCATCGATATTTTACATGAAAAAGGTGGTAGCGAGGTTTTTGCGGAGCTTTTCGTGGGTGGAGCCGGATTCATTAATATCGTTTTAAATGAGTCTTTTATCGCGCAACATCTCAAGCAAACAGGCGTACAGGAAGGCTTTGGCGTTGAACAAAGCGGCGAAGGGCAGACCATCATTCTGGATTACGGTGGACCGAACGTTGCTAAGGCCATGCATGTCGGACATTTGCGCAGTGGAATTATTGGAGATGCCTTGCGGCGTATATGTTTTCGAGCCGGGTATAAGACGGTGGGCGATATACATATGGGCGACTGGGGCACGCCGATGGGCATGATCCTTTCAGAATTAGACATAATTGGTCACGAAGGTGATGTTACCATGGAAATGCTGGCCGAAATTTACCCCAAGGCTTCGGCAGACTCCAAGGCTGAAGAAGAGCGCATGGCTTTGGCGCGTGTTGCAACGCGCAAATTACAAGAGGGAGATAAGCAATATACGCGTACATGGCGCCAGTTTATTGACGTTTCGATTGCCGGAATGAAGGAAAATTATGCAGCTTTAGGCGTTTATTTTGATGAGTGGAAGGGTGAAAGCCATGCCTACCCTTATGTTGCGGACATGGTCGAAGATTTAAAAGCACGAGGTATAGCTGTTAAAGATGAGGGAGCTTGGATAATTCCTGTGGCAAAAGATGATGATAAAAAGGAAATTCCGCCGCTTATATTGCTCAAATCCGATGGCGCTGTGCTTTATAGCACGACCGATATGGCAACGATTATTGATCGAATGAAATGCCACAATCCCGATAAGATTGTCTATGTCGTTGATCAACGCCAGAACCTTCATTTTGAGCAGGTTTT
>JAGLKL010000248.1 GCA_023141075.1 Alphaproteobacteria bacterium | reverse complement strand
GTTTCAGGAAACTCTAAAAAAGTCTCCATAATTTTCCGATCAGCACTACTTGCTTTTGTCAAACCTTTTCCTTCTACAGCAGGGTCAAGACTTGCGAAGTTGCAAAGCTTCATCGACAGAGCGCTTGGTGTCCTATCTATAACCTTCGACACCTCAACGATACGTGGGTGACGTGAATGAAATTGTCTAAACTCTAGTTCACAATAGATTTTAAGGGCAACTAAAAGTTCGTCTCTTGTCCAGTTTTTTTTACCCATGTACAATAATCTTCTTATTAAGAATCTGCCGCATAGGTTATCATAAAAATCGTTTTTTGGATAAATCATTTCCGAAATATTTGGAAAGAGATATTTTTGTAAAAACAAAAAACTATCAAAACGGTGAACAAGATTTGCTTTTTGATGAATTGGAAGAATTGATTGCAGAAAAATGCTTAAAATCCAAGAAAACACCTCTTTTATTTGCTATATGCGCACCTTGTCAGCCGTTTACAAAATTTTCCGGAAAACTTCATACGAAAGAGCGTAAAAAAAAAAGAGTTAGGGATCGTAACTTACTCTCCGAAGCTTGCAAATTCGTTGAACATTTTCAACCGGAAATGGTTCTTTCTGAAAATGTTTCCGGCATACGCAATGCCAAATACGGCAATATTTGGGAAGAATTTCGTAAACAGCTTGAGAAAATGGGATATGCAACCGGCACAAAGCTGGTATGTACATCTAACTTTGGTGTGCCTCAATACAGAAAACGTTCAATTTTAATCGCGGTTCGTAAGGATTGTGTTCGTAAAGATCGGTACTGTGATACCTTTGAAACGGAACTACTAATTCCGGATAGCAATCCGGATGCTGTGATGGTGTCAGTAAAAAAAGCTTTGAAGCATTTGCCTCCAATAAAGGCCGGTGAAGCACATGAAACTATTCCAAACCATAAAGCTCGATCATTGGAAGAAATTAATTTAAAAAGAATATCATGTGCTCTCCCCGGTGAAAACAATGCATATTTGGAAAACACTAAATATGGTGATTTATCTCTACCTTGTCACAAAAGGATAAATAAACGACTTAAATCTCGTTGTTATTCGGATGTATATACACGTATGAACCCTGACCGTCCGTCACCGACAATTACAACTAAATGTCATAGTATATCCAATGGTCGGTATGGACACTTCGATGTAAGCCAAAACAGAGGAATTTCTTTAAGAGAGGCAGCTATTTTACAATCGTTCCCGGATAACTATGTTTTTTATCCGGAAGATGCAATCGGATCAGTCGGAAGAATGATAGGAAACGCAGTTCCCCCAAAACTTTCAGAGTTTTACGGTCGATATTTATATAGCTCTTTGGAAAAAATCAGTTAGTCAGTTAAGGCCTTTATTTCTTGATTGAGTTTATTCGCAAGCTGGTTCATATCAGATAATTCACACTGCCAAACCGTAACCACATTCCAGCCGAGATTGCGTAATGCTTTTTGGTTTTCTTTGTCACGTCTGACAGTACCTCTAAATTTCTTTCTCCAGAAATCGATATTTGTCGATGGCGTACTACATCCGCGCTTGCAATTTTTGTGGCGATGCCAATAGCATCCGTGTACAAAAACAACCGTATTATACTTCGGTAAGCAAATGTCCGGTTTGCCGGGAAGCTCTTTTTTATGAATACGAAATCTATAACCCATTTTGTGTAACAATGATCGTACAATAATTTCCGGTTTGGTGTTTTTTCCACCAATCCGCCCCATAATTTTGCTACGCTTTTCTTTTGAAAATATATCCATATTTTACAATAAAGCATTAACTTTACTTTCAATAAACTTCTTTATTGTCTCTAAAAAGGTTTTAAACCTCCGCCTTCAGGCGGAAAGAGGCTTTAGCCGTATGCTTCATAGTATATCTCCTTAAAATGAG
>JAGLKL010000247.1 GCA_023141075.1 Alphaproteobacteria bacterium | reverse complement strand
TTGAATTATGACGATTGATTTTACAGGTGAGAACAAAGAAAATTTTCTGAAAGACTCCACTGGAGCAACAAGTGATGATGAGCAGGTTATTATTGTAAAAAGCGTGGAGCCTGATGTCTCTTCTTCCGATGTTGGGCGTGACGTGTTGACATATATCGACAATTGTCGATATATCAGCGATAGTCCTAAGCGTTTTTCAGGTGAAACTGAAGAGTTCTCCCTTTTCCGTGAATCGATTGATACGAAAGATGAAGCGGACGGTTGTGTACACATTATTGTGCCGGGAAATATGGATGTTGAGAAAGTTGTAAATGATCTGAAAAGAAATTACCCAGATAAATTTTCATACGAAGTAGCAAACAAAGCTGCGCTGGAAAAAGAGATTGCAGATAAGCCTTCATCAGAAGAACCTCAGTCGGAAGGCATGAGTCTTAGCTAAATCGCCCGTGACTACACATATAACTGATACATTAAAGTCAGTTAAGGTACATACATTATTTATCAATATAGAGGATTTCACCCTAATCAACGTGCGGGATTAGCAACCTTGACGAGTTTCTAAAACCCATTATGTTGTAAATAGGCATGGTACAAATTATTTTGTGATAATTGTTTTGTTGACTTTTAATGCAATTTTAATGCATTTTAACGTAAGATGGTTGATATAGATGGCAACTCTAAAACAAGCTGTTAGTAACGAAAAAATATTAAAGTTTAAGGCAAAGATTGATGTTGGTGAACTTGAAAACAGGTGCGTTTATGTGTCACAAGAAGCGCATAAATGGTGCTTTAGTTCCAAACAATTAGGAGAAAAAACGCCTAATCCTAGCGCATGGAAAGATGTAAATGCGGTACTTTCTGAATTCGTCGAAGGACAAAATTTATTATTAGGGTCTGAAATAAGAAGGTTATTATTATTGCCTGAAATAAAGAGGTTGAGACACGTTAAAGATGATATATGGGAGATTAAAACAAAACCGCCGGATGCGGTCAGGATTTTCGGCTGGTTTTATAAGCAGAATATATTTATTGTCAGTCATTGCGAATACAGAAAAAATCTTAAGTCGTTTAAGGCTTATCAACCGCATATAAAAAAAGTTATAGATTTTAGTGACGAATTAGGGTTTTTCAGGGAAAGACATTTTAAGTGGAGCAAAAATGAAAAAGAATACTTCAAAATTAATTGAGCCATTATTAACGGAAGATTTAGAGATTTTTCGTTCAAAGCTTTTGCGTGCAATGTGGCGGGAGATATATCTGGCTTTTGAAAAAAGGGAGAAAGAAGAAGGGCTGACAAAATCAGATATCGCTGAAAGGTTGGATGTCAACAAGTCGGTTATTTCCAGACGGCTCAATGGGACAGGCAATATCACGATTGAGATATTGTCAGACATGGCACGTGTACTTGCGTGCAAACCCGAAATTAAAATTACACCATACGAGGATATCGTTTCAGATAATCATGACGCATCGTATGATTGCCTGACTAAAACATATTCAGAGGAAAGTAGCAGAGTTCAAAAAAATGTGTATTTCTCAAATATTGGTACAAAGCCATCAAGAACATATAAAATAGCAGGAAAATAATATGCCTAGGAAACCATTGATAACATATACTGACGATTCTGGCATAAAAGTGGACTTATATGAAAAGGCTGTAGGACACTCGGAAATTTATGCAGATGGAATTCAGGGAGTAATGGTTTCTGGTGAAGTCGTTAAGTTTAATCTTATTAGCGATAAGATAACGGTGAATAATGATGTCAGAGAAAGAGAAATTGTTGCTACTATTGTTATGCCGGTGAACCGAGTTTCTGATATAGCAGAATTATTTGCAGGTATTTTTGATGATATGGTTGTTCCAAATAAGCTTGGTATAAAAGAAAAACCAAAAGAAAAAAAGACAAAGAAATAGAAA
>JAGLKL010000246.1 GCA_023141075.1 Alphaproteobacteria bacterium | reverse complement strand
GAAAATCTGTATATTAATAATTTTTCTTTTATCTGTATCGGCATGTTCTCAAATACCGCTCTCAGTAGATACCTCCACTTACATGGCATATAGTGAGAAAGTGAAAGATCAGAGGGACTCTGCGGATCATGAACTCATTGGGCTATACCGAATTGCCTTTATGGCATCAAAAAAAATACAATCGCCTTCAGATGCTATAGCCATAAAAGGTGACTGGAAAGCCGCGGCAATTAAGCGTGGTGGCTACATAGATTTTATTTCCTTATCTGGCTATAAGGGGTTTTCTGGAAGCTCTGACCAAGGAGGCTCCTACACTGTAAATTTACAGGGGTCTACATTGTTCTCAGTTGAGCCAAAAAAAGTAAACGGTGGCTATAAAGGAAAATGGTTAGGTATTATGAAAGGCAAAAGCGGAGTATCTAAACTTGAACAAGTAAATGGTTGGTTAATAATTCAAACAACTTATTCGCCTAGTAAATATGGGCAGAATAAACATCACGAGGGTAATTCTACTGAAGGAACGCTCTTTTTAAAAGCATTGGAGTAATAAAAAATGAAAAAAATATTAATACTGATACTGCCAGTCTTTTTTATTTCAGGCTGCGCTCAAAATCTAGCACCAGTCTTTTTTATGCCACAGACAGTTGATACCATCGCCACCCCTGTAACAGACCAAGCGCTGGGTGATGTTATGGTAACCGTAGGTAAGGGCAATGTTGGGCAACATATTACTCCTGAATCTTTTCAAATTGCCTTGACAGAAACGTTAAAACGATCAAATTTGTTTGGAGATAACCTTAATAAGGCAATCAAAATTGATGCTCAAATTATAGAGGCAACATTTCCATCTGCAGGCTTTGTGATGACCAGTATTTTGAATGTTCAATATCGAGTTTACGATCCAAGTACAGAAAATGTAATTTTGGATAAACTGGTTGCCTATAAAGGTAAAGCAACACCTGGAGAAGAGTTTTTTGGATCTGCTAGGTCTTTACTTGCTTTTCAGAGGGGTATTCAAGGGCATTTCGACATTTTACTGCACGAACTTAATTTAGGGCTTAAATAATGCTGTAACCTTAACCTATTAAGTAAAGGGTTTACTAAGCCAGCAAGGCAATCGTCTTAATCTTAACCACGATGAAATAGTACTGAAAAAACAAAACAAGACAGCCATGCACTTTAGGACTATGGAAGCCTTTTACCACTCTATTATACAAAAAAGCGTGTACCCCTTCTATAAAATTCGCCACAATATTTGCCACAATACACCGCTTTATTTTTACTAAATGTTCTTGTAATTCATAAATTAAATTTATATCATTACAGCCATAAACTAAGGATAAGCAAAGCTTTAGGATATATTACAAAGGTTAGCTCAGGGATAGAGCACTTGCTCGGCGCACAAAGAGTCGCTGGTTCAATCCCAGTACCGCAACCAAAAATGCTGCGGATAGAATGTTGCAATCCGTGTACTCTCTGTTTACACTTTCCGGGTTCTGGTTGTAGCATGATCTACTCTGACACTTTCAGGTTAAGAAAACACTCCGCATGCTACAATCTTTTATACGGTTTTCTGTCACATTCGGCCTAATGGCTCTTATCCTTATGCATATCAATTTCAAAAGCATATTGGATCAGATTTCTGTATCGAATATGCATCTTTTCGCACTGGCTACACTATCTGTTACCGGACAAATCTTTTTTCTCAATCTACGCTGGCATTACCTCTTAAACGCCGGGCGCTATAAAATTCCGTTTACCAGATCCGTCCTTATTAATCTGGCCAGCTATTTCGCCAATATCCTGTTTGTCACATCAATCGGCGGCATTATTGCCAAGTCTGCTCTGGCGATCAAAGAAGGAACATCGGTTACTCATGCAATACTGGCAACATTCATAGACAGATTTATGACGATGG
>JAGLKL010000245.1 GCA_023141075.1 Alphaproteobacteria bacterium | reverse complement strand
AAAATAAGAGTTATATAGCATAAGTTATATAATCGGAGCGTTCCAATTATTCACCAAGTCGACGACCTCTTTTTCCGGCATGGGTTTGGCAAAGTAAAAGCCCTGAGCTTGCGGACATCCCAACTCTTTAAGGAGTCGAGCTTCTTGCAAGGTTTCCACGCCCTCTGCAATAGTCTCCATTCCCAAATTTTGACTTAGAGCGATAATTGAGCGCACAAGTTCCAGCAATTTCTTATCATTTTCCATGTTCCGCACGAAGCTCTGATCAATCTTCAGTGTATTAATCGGGTAGGCATGCAGGTAATTCAGAGAAGAATATCCTGTTCCAAAATCATCAATAGAAATGCTCATACCGGCTCTGCGGCACATGTTCAAAGTTTCTTTTGCGCATTCCGGTTGGCCGATCAAAAGCCGCTCGGTAATTTCCAGATGAATCTGCTCGGCCTTAACGTCAGTTTCGCTCAATGTGTCATAGACATCGTTAATGAAATCAGGCGCAGAGAAATCTTCGCTGGAAAAGTTCACGCTCATACATAACTCTTTGTGATAATGCGTGCTTTTCTCAACATGTTTAAGCGTCTTACAAGCTGTCTTAAAGGCCCACTTGCTCGCTTCAATAATCTGTCTGGTTTCCTCAATAACGGGAATAAACACGCCCGGAGAAATAAACCCTCTCTCCGGGTGGAACCAGCGCATTAAAGCTTCAAAACCAAAAAGCTCGCCGGTATCCATGTTTATAATAGGCTGATAGAACATAGTAATCTCACCATTATTTTTATCCAGCGCCTCCATAAACTCATTGGCTATTCTGATTTGTTCGATCGCATCGGCTTTTTCTGCATAGACAAGCTCTAATGTTTCTACACCGGAGAGGTCTTTTTCCCCGGATCTGGCCTCAATGTTGGTGAGTGTGTCACGATAACGCGTCATTATGACCTGCACAGCCATACGAATAACCGGGTCGGCATTATTTAAACGGCGCGTAAAATCATCTTTTGTAATTTCCAGCACCTTACAATCTTCAACAGCGCGGATTGTGGCAGTACGAGGCGCATTATCTATTAAAGACATTTCCCCGATCATTGCACTGGATCCGCGTGTGCCGATAACACGTTCCTCGCCTGTTGGAGTGGTGACCACGATTTCTACTTTGCCGCTTTCAATAATAAAAGCGTTCCGACCGATTTCTCCTTGGCGCATAATAATTTCGCCGGGTTTGAAGCTTTTTGGAGATTTTTCTGATTGATACATTCTTTGTTTTTTACTTTTCATTCTTTGTTCTTTACTTTCTAGTTATTACTCCACAATTTACCATACTGTAAAACATGAAGTACTATTACTAAGTTAATGAGACATCTTTTTCCTGCGAAAATCAATGTTTAGAAGATTATGGTATTCAAATTTCCACGGTTTTTGTGGCTTAGGGCTGAGGATATCTTATCAGAGAATACAAATGTTTTTTTTCAAGAATACTTGACAAAAGGCATAAAGCATCGCTATGTTCGCTGCTCGTTAAGGAATATTACTGAGGTTACAAAACCTAAAGGCTTATTTAAGACAATGAAAGTTTCAAATTCACTAAAGACATTGAAAAGTCGTGACCGCAATTGCCGTGTTATCCGCCGCAAAGGGCGCGTATATGTAATTAATAAGAAGAACCCGCGTTTTAAGGCGCGTCAGGGCTGATACCGGCCAAAAAAAGGGTATTTGAATTATCCTGCTGATATGGTGTTTTGTGTTTTTTGAGCCGCGGACGAATTGTTCGCGGTTTTGTGTTGTTGAAAACGTGGCATGTAAATAATTCTCGGGGGTGCATTCGAATCTTTTCTCTGCTATATCCTAATACAGTAGTTTCACTTAAGAATAGTACAGAATTGCGCCAATGAATTTTTTTTGAGAATCAAGTATAATTTTTGAAGC
>JAGLKL010000244.1 GCA_023141075.1 Alphaproteobacteria bacterium | reverse complement strand
ACATCAAGCGTGGTCACATCAAACTCTTTTTGCGCTTTATCGGTCAACAAGCATTCATGCATACATGGCCCCTCATAAGGCACATGATAATCATCCTCAAGCTGACTAAGCACATAATTAGCATTCAGCACAGCATCTTCCGCCACTTGTTTAAGACCATCCGCCCCCATCGATTTCATATAAGTCAGAGCACGTACAAAAATCCCGAACTGCCCGGCAAACGCCTTGAGCGTTCCCAAAGTATCAGGGCGTTCTTCCGCTCTTTCCAAACGAAACGTATCGCCCTCTTTCACCGCCACAGGAACCGGCATATATTGAGCAAGCTCTTCCGTGCAACAGATCGGCCCCGAACCCGGCCCGCCGCCACCATGGGGCGTTGAGAAAGTTTTGTGTAAATTGAGATGCATCACATCCACACCAAAATCAGCCGGGCGCACCTTGCCTACCAGCGCGTTAAAATTCGCACCATCGCAATAAAAATACCCGCCAATCTTATGCAAAAGATCGGCAATCTCTTGAATATCACGCTCAAACAAACCGCATGTATTGGGGTTAGTCACCATCATTCCGGCGATATCCCCACCATCTGGATCGGTTCTATATAGCGCTTCTCTAAATGCTTCCACGCTTAAACGCCCGGTTTCACGGGTCGAAATAGAGCGCACTTCAAATCCGCACATTACCGCCGTTGCCGGATTGGTTCCATGCGAAGAATCAGGAGTTAGAATAACCCTGCGTTTATTGATCTGCCCCTGACATTCATGCGCACGGCGTATGGTCATTATTCCGGCAAGCTCTCCATGTGCCCCGGCAGATGGTGACAAACAAACACCCGGCAAACCCGTTAATTCTCCCAGCCATTCCTGCAACTCATACATAAGCTCCAAAGCTCCCTGAACTGTGCTAACGGGTTGCAGCGGGTGAATATGCGCAAACCCCGGCAACCGCGCCACCTTCTCACTAAGGCGCGGATTATGCTTCATCGTGCACGATCCCAAAGGAAAAAAGCCGTGATCGATAGAATAATTCCATGTACTCATGCGCACATAATGGCGCAAAACTTCAGGCTCACTAAGCTGAGGCAACCCAATCTCGCCACGCTCAGGAACGCCCGTACGTAAAAGCATGCCTTCAGGTTCCGGCAAGTCCACACCGCTTTCCTCACCCTGAGTCATCTCCCATAAAAGCGGCTCTTCATAATACAGCCCTCTATTTTTCCCTGTGTTTTCCATCATAGTTCCTTCACTCATTTCAACACCTCCGCCAATGCATCGCACAGCGATTCAATATCATCTTCAGTGGTAAGCTCCGTAGCCGCTACCAACAATTTGTTACCATCCAACGCCAAACCACCAATAACCCCGCAAGTCACCAGATCCTCAACCACGCGCGACGCATCAGTTCCGTCCGGCAACCGGACAACAAACTCATTAAAGAACGTCTCGTTAACAACGCTCACTCCTGCAATCTCAGCCAAAGCATCAGCCAACTTGCACGCTGCTTCATGGTTTAACCGCGCCAAAGTCTTAAAGCCGCTCTCACCCAGCAAGCTCATATGCGCTGCGAAAGACAGTGCGCAAAGCCCTTGATTTGTACAAATATTAGAGGTCGCTTTATCACGGCGAATATGTTGCTCGCGTGTAGAAAGCGTCAATACAAAGCCCCGCAGCCCATCCGCATCTTCCGTAATTCCAACCAGCCGCCCCGGTATCTGGCGCATATATTCCTTCTTGCAGGCAAAAAAGCCCAAGTGCGGCCCGCCAAAACTCATCGGCATGGAGAGTGATTGTCCATCACCGCAAACAATATCAGCCATCTCCGGCGCAGGTAACAGCCCAATCGATACGACCTCGGTTATCACCACAATCAGCAGCGCCCCCGTCTTGTCACATAATTTACGGCACGATTCGTATTTATGAATATTCCCA
>JAGLKL010000243.1 GCA_023141075.1 Alphaproteobacteria bacterium | reverse complement strand
AAAGATATTGAGAAGAATTTTAACAAAACGATTGCCGAACTGGTCAACGGAGTCAGTAAACTGACGCGCATTGAGAGCCAGACTTTGGAAGGCAAGCAGGCCGAAAATTTCCGTAAACTCCTTTTAGCCATGTCGGAAGATATCCGTGTACTTTTGGTCAAGTTGGCTGATCGTCTGCATAACATGCGCACGATTAACGGCATAAAAATACCGGAAAAGCGCCGCCGTATTTCTCTGGAAACATTAGAAATATATGCGCCTTTGGCCGAGCGCATCGGTATCCACTGTATTAAAGAAGAGCTGGAGGACTTATGCTTTGAGCAGATCAATCCCGAGGCAAGAGAGAGCATTACCAACCGCTTGGCTTATTTGCGAAAAGAGGGGAATGACGTTGTCGATGACATCATAGACGAGCTTTATCAACTTGTGAAAAAAGCCGGGATAGATGCGGAGATTACCGGGCGCGAAAAGACCCGTTATTCCATCTGGAAGAAGATGCAGCGTAAAAAAGTCACCTTTGAGCAGCTTTCCGATATCATGGCTTTTCGCATCATAGTTGATACCACGGAAGAATGTTACCTCGTCTTAGGAACCATTCATGGCAAATATCACAGCGTGCCCGGGCGCTTTAAAGATTATATCTCTACGTCCAAGCCAAACGGTTATCGCTCGATCCACACCACAATTATGGGACCGCGCCGCCAGCGTATTGAGGTGCAGATCAGAACCCACCAGATGCACGCCGAGGCAGAGCTTGGGGTGGCCGCGCACTGGACCTATAAAGGCGATGTTAATACAAAGAACCGCGATGTCACAAAGTATCGTTGGCTGCGTGAGCTGTTGGACATTTTAGAACAAGAACAAAAACCTGAGGATTTCTGGGAAAACACCAAGCTGGAGCTATTTCAGGATCAGGTTTTTGTTTTCACGCCAAGGGGTGATTTGATCGAGCTTCCAAGCGGTGCAACCCCGATTGACTTTGCTTATGCCATTCACTCGGATATTGGTGATCGCTGTGTCGGGGCAAAAATTAATGGGCGTATCGCGCCTTTGAATTCGCGCCTTGTGAATGGCGATCAGGTCGATATTATTACCGCAAAATCGCAAAACCCATCACCGACTTGGGAACGCTTTGTCGTCACCGGGAAGGCACGCTCTCATATCCGCAAATATATCCGTAACCAGCAGCGCGATGAGTTTATCACTCTGGGCAAGGCCATGATCCAGAAAGTTTTCCGTCAGGAAGGCTATGAGTTTACCGAAAAAGCGTTGGGTGCTGCGCAGGAGTTTTACCGCATCGATGAAGTTGATGATATCTACGCCAAGATTGGTTCCGGTATTTTTGTCGCACGCGATGTCTTTAAAATCATCTTCCCCGGTCACCAGACCGAAATGCCCAAGCGTCCTTCCGAACAGATGGATCAGATCACAAAGATCCGCCGTCCCGATGAAAACGGGCCTATGCCGATTAAAGGGCTTATCCCCGGTATGGCTATGCATTTTGCCCGCTGTTGTCATCCGCTGCCCGGAGACAGGATCGTCGGTATTGTGACCACAGGAAAGGGTGTGACCATCCATACAATTGATTGCGATACACTCGAGAATTTTGCCGATACGCCAGAGCGTTGGCTCGATGTTTCATGGGGGGATAAAGGTGATACACCCGAAACACAGGTAGGCAGACTGGTTATGACCATAACCAACGAACCTAACGCACTGGGAACTTTCACCACGGTGATTGGGCGTAATGGTGGAAATATCACAAACCTGAAAATTACCAATCGCTCCATAGATTTCTGGGACATGATTTTGGACATCAGTGTCACCGACACCAAGCACTTAAACAATATCATTGCAGCCCTTCGAGCTACACCATGTATTGTCTCTGTCGAAAGAGCACGGGGCGGGTAAGGTTGTTATCTAACGCCAGTCGCAACTTTTT
>JAGLKL010000242.1 GCA_023141075.1 Alphaproteobacteria bacterium | reverse complement strand
AATATCACTTTGAGGTTACGAGTGCACATATCTTCAATCTCCTGCTTAAGGAAGCTGCAACAAGTATTAATCTCTTGTCCGGTGGGCTTGTTTCCCGGAGGAACGCACTTTACCGCATTAGTGATACGCGCATTCACCATCTCCAGCCCGTCATCTTTGTGCGCTTTGTAAATACCTTTGGCAAAACCGAATTTCAGTAAGGTCGCATAAAGTAATTCTCCGGCATAATCACCGGTAAAAGGTCGCCCCGAAAAATTGGCTCCACGAAGCCCAGGCGCCAGTCCGACAATCAAAAGCGGCGCATCGCTTTTCCCGAAAGAGGGGACAGGTGCATTATACTTATCCGGAAATTTCTCGCGGTTCTCGTCAATGAACGATTTCAAACGCGGACATAAAGAACAATTCTTATCTGGGAGCAATTCAAACATGTTCTCAATAATGGGCAAGAGCGGGCGATCGTCAAGGGGTTTCGTAATTACATCTTGCATTTGCCTGAGCAAAGCTTTATAAACTCGTACGTTATACCTCCGGGATGAATTAAGATATATAAAATAGGAACTTGTAATCAATGGCACGTGTTACTGTAGAAGATTGTATCGATAAACTGGAAAATCGTTTTGAGTTGGTCATGTTGGCTTCGCAACGCGCCAGAAAAATTGGCACAGGCGCCCCCTTAACTGTTGAAAAAGACAACGATAAGAAGACTGTTATTTCTTTGCGTGAAATTGCGGAAGAAACAATCAATACCGCAGAAATCAAAGAAGAAATGATCCAAGGTTACCAACGCTTTTTACCGCAAGATCCTGAAGAAGAAATTATCGATCTCATGGATGGTGAAAAAGAATGGGGTGAAATGGCTGATTCTGCCGCTACCGGAATGTATGCCGGAGAAGAGATCACAGCCGAAGGACAAAGTGAAGAAACAAACGAAGAATCTGAAAACGATCCAACGCTGGGAGACATTGCCGGTGTTTAAAAAACAGCCAAAACGGATTTAATAAAACTGGCCGGAAAAATCCCCGGCCTTTTTCATTTTTGCGGCTTTACCAGTTACAAAATATTACTCAGAGAAAAAGTAACCTTTGGTTTTGTGTATTTTCCAAAAAAACTTAGATATCAAAAAAACGAATAATATGCTCAATATTAGGAATCCTAAAGATCGATTCTCAAATGCAGATTGTAATGCTGGAATTTGAAGAAGAATGAGAAACGGCCATAACATAATAATTTTTCTTTTTACGGAGAAACGCTTTTCTTTTGGAATTACAAGAAATTCTGAGTTGCCTTTTAAGAAGCGAATACCAAAAAAATATGCTATCGGATACAAACCAAAAATTATCCCAGCAAGATAGTCTGCGCTAATAGAATTAATGATGTTTTGTGAATCAAAATATATAAGAGAAAAAAAGTTCAAAGACAGTAAAGCAATCAAGCTTAACCTAAATATTCTTATGCTTACTTTTTGCTTTTCAGTAACAAAGAAAGCCTCTCCAGGAGGTCCTCCCCACGGATAGTATAGCTCTTTTCCCTGCTGATCTTTATAAAAGAGTGGTTCTCTTAATTTCGACAAAAGCCCCATAATTATTCCGTTCAACTTCTTTTTTTATCTGCGCATAAAACTCCGAGCGCAAGCCCGTGAGATGTAGCGCCTACGGCGCCTTCGTGTTAATTTTATATAATGAGCTATAAAAAGCAAACACATTGTGTTTATTAAAATCTCCGACCTATAAGGGCAATTCTTAAGTTTTCCCACAGTCTAAATCATGATAGCTTTTAGAAGTTAATGCAGTGCAACACGTAAATATCTTTAAGTAGCCCATAATGATTCATCTTGAACAACTGAAGCAGGAAATAGCTAAGTATAACCCGGACTTCGATCAGGCCTTGGTCGAAAAAGCATATAATTACGCCAAGAAAAAACATGACGGGCAATTCCGTTCTTCAGGGGAACCCTATTACACGCACCCGGTTGAAGTCGCGCAGATTCTTGC
>JAGLKL010000241.1 GCA_023141075.1 Alphaproteobacteria bacterium | reverse complement strand
AAGCCGTAACCCCGCACACAAGCCGTAACCCCGCACTTGATGCGGGGTCTGTAGAATTTTTCAAGATATTTAATATAGACCCCGTTTTCAAAACGGGGTTGCGGATTTTATTGTTTTTCAATGCGTTAGAAATAGTTGCGACTGACGTTATATGAGGAAATTTTGAGAAATACTTGACGCTTCCGATAGATTGCAGTAGCGTTGACTCAATCAAGGAGATAAGCCCCGCCTTTTTATTGAGTTAGGCGGGTTTTCTTTTTGTATTATTTAAACAAGCCAAAAATTTTATTGAGATAAGAAAATGGATAAAGTTCCTGTTACAAAAATTGGTTATAACACGCTCACACAAGAGCTGAAACAACTTAAAACCGTAGACCGCCCCAATGTCATTCAGGCCATTGCTGAAGCACGCGAACACGGTGACCTATCGGAAAATGCCGAATATCACGCCGCCCGCGAACAGCAAAGTTTTATTGAAGGCCGCATTCAAGAGCTTGAATCTGTGACAGGTCGCGCACAGGTTATCGATCCATCCACATTAAGCGGCACAGTAGTCCGCTTTGGCGCGACAGTAACCATTGTTGATGAAGAAACTGATGAAGAAGAAACTTATCAGATCGTAGGTGATTATGAATCCGATATGGAGAGCGGCAAGCTTTCCATGAGCGCCCCCGTGGCTCGTGCCCTTATCGGTAAAGATGAAGGAGACAGCGTATCCGTTCACACTCCCAAAGGCACACGCGATTACGAAATCCTAAAAGTAGCATATAAGTAATAGATACAGTCGTTTTGCTTTATAGTAGTTTCACTTAAGCGTTATACAAGCATATTCAAGCGCTCAGCATCATTCGATAATGTCGATGTCAGATCACTTTCAACATACGCTTTAGTTTCTTCCACTATCTCCATAACACGGCCAAGATCCATCGCCTCATCGGAAAAAGAAACCTCGTCAATCGCTTCGGAAGATATGGACGTATTAGGGGAAACCTTCTCGCGCTCAGCCTGCACAGAGTCCATGCCTTTCATACCCGTAGCTGAAGAGATTTGATTTGCCGCCGGTCCTATTAAATCAACCATAATTAAGGTCCTTTACTTTTCAGTTTATACATTAATCCTTAACAAAACTGCTAGGGTCAGAACCCTAAACACCCTGCAATCATTTTACACATACAAGGCATTAGTGACATCTATAAACGTCCTAACATTCCCATAATACAACAAAAATATTAAAAAGCAATTACGATCCATAATATACAATGTTATATTTATTCTAATGGACTTAAAAACAGGAGATAACAAATGCCTCTGGAATTACCTGAACTTCCCTACGCTTATGACGCACTAAATCCATACATGTCAGCAGAAACGTTGGAATATCACCACGACAAGCACCATAATGCTTATGTCACAGCCGGTAACAAACTTTTTGAAGGTATTCCCAATCTAGGTGACACACTCGAAAAAATCGTTGTAAATGCTTATAAAGACGGCCATATGTCACTCTTCAACAATGCCGGGCAACACTGGAACCACACACAATTCTGGAAATGGATGAAACCGAATGGTGGCAGAGATATTCCCGGAAATCTTGAAAAAACCATTGAAAAAAATTTTGGGTCTTTCGACGCTTTTCGTGATGAATTTATTACCGCAGGTATGGGGCAATTCGGCTCGGGCTGGTGCTGGCTGGTCATGGAGAAAAACGGCAAACTGGCCATTACCAAGACACCAAACGCCGAAAACCCGTTAATCCACAATCAAGTCCCCATATTGGGCTGCGATGTATGGGAGCATACATATTATATTGATTACCGCAACGCCCGCGCCAAATTCTTAGAAGCATTCATTGACAACTTGGTAAACTGGGAATACGTCACCGAGTTATTCGAAAAAGCCGGGAAATAAAGCAGTTTCACTTAATAATATTACGCCAGTCGCAACTATTTTATTTTCTCCCTGACTTTATATAAGCCGTAACCATGCATACAAG